>JAAYEH010000311.1 GCA_012728855.1 Rhodopirellula sp.
GCCAGGGCGATCAGTTCGTCAATCGCCGCGTAGCTGCTGGGCGGGTAGATCAGACCGGTCGACATTCCCCAGGCGCCTTCGCGCATGCCCCGGTCGACCTGATCTTCCATTTGCTTCAGTTCTTCGGCCGTCGGTTCACCGCGACGGTTCTTCATCGCCGCCTGCCGGACGCGGCCGTGGGGCACCAGGTGGACAAGGTTGCAGCCGACTCCCTTGCCGTCCACGTCATCGAAAAACCGAGCGATCTCGCCTGCCCCGCCGCCGCAATTGCCGGTGACCATGGTCGTGCAACCTTGCACCAGGTAGTTCAGGCACTTGCGGGCTTCCTCGCCGCGGACCGTACCATCGGAGTGGGTGTGCAGGTCGATGAAGCCGGGGGCTACGATCATGCCGCGGCAATCGATCACCTCGTCCTGCGGCTTGGGCTCGTAATCGCCCACCACGACGATCCGCTCATCGCGAAGTACCACGTCGCCAACCACCGGGTCGCTGCCCGTGCCTTCGTAGATCGTGCCGCCACGAAGGACAATGGCGGCGGCAATCGGCTGGGGCGCGGCCGCAGACAGGAGAAGGATCGTAAGTGCGAACAAGGATCGCACCAGGCTGCGAAGGCTCGACATGGAGATTTCCTTTCTTTGACCGTCATTTCCGCGAAAAGTCCGCCGCCGATGCTCAGTCGGACAGGATCCGGATCAGGATGTCCTTGTACCATGCCTCGCTTGCATCTCCCTTGTGGATTTGCACGCCAAAAACCCCTTCTTGCGGAATCGAAGGATCGGGCTCGATGTAGTCGACGGTCTTGTACCCGTTCAGCCAAAGCTGAACGTGCCGTCCTTCGGCGCGGACGACGTAGGTATTCCAACGGTCGCGCGCGATCATCTTCGGCTGTTCCTCTTTCGCCGGCCCGGCCAGGAGTTTGTGGCGACGTTCGTCGTAGAGGCAGCCCCAATACTGCTGGCCCATATCGGCCTGGTAGCCGATCATCTCACTCGTCTTCGGCACGCGCTCGCTGCGGAATTGCACCCCGGCGTTGACGTTTTCGCCCACGAGCTTGAACTTCAAGCGAAGCTCGAAATTGCGATAGGCTTTCTTGGTGCAGAGGTATTCGTTTCGCGGCACCGCCTTGTCGCGGCAGCCGCCCACGATTGCTCCGTCTTCGATACGGAACCAGTCGAGATTGCCTTCCCAGCCGGTGAATGTCTTACCGTCGAACAGCGGCACGAAGGACGGATCCGCCAATGGTTCGGCTGCGGCGGCGGAAACCGTTGCCAGTAAGAACGCAATAGCTGCTACGATTCGCATGGCGATGCTCCAATACATTGTCAATACTCATTTCACGCCCATTGCGGCACTTGCTCGGCGGCCCCTTGCCGGTCGGCGGAGAGGTAGGCGCTGTAGATGGTCAGAATGGTGTCGGCGGCCAGCGGCATGTCGCTTTCCAGCGGGTCGCCGTAGGCGATGGTGCGATAGAAGGCTTCGATTTCCTGCGGATAGCCGGTAAACCAATCCTCTTCGGGCGAGGTGCAGGCCCAGCCCTGCCTGGTGCCGATTTTTTCCACGACGTAGATGTCTTTGAAGTTCGCCTCGACGGGGTTGTAGGTCTGCATGGCCGTATTGGGATTGATATTGCACAGCGCGCGGTGATTGTTGGCGCAGACCTCAATCCAGTTGTGGATGCCGCCCAGGACGATGTCGGAGGCGTGGACGTCGGCGATAGTGCCGTCGTCAAATTCGACATGCATGGTGGAGAAGTCGTCGATGTCGTAATACGTGGCGCGGATGTGTCCTTCATCTCGGAACGCCGGGAGCCGGGTGATGGCATGGGTTCGCGCACTGACCGATTTCGGCCGGATCGGACGGCCGTCGCGCGCGCGGCCCTCCACCCGCTTCAAGTAGAGGGCCGCGGTGAGCGGATGGCATCCTTTGCCGATCAACACCCCGCCGCCGCACCGTGCCGCGAAGGCGTAGTCGACCGAGTGGGAGCCGCTGTGGGCCTCCTCTCCGTGGATCCAGAGGATCTGCCCGCCCGTCTTCTCAAGGATCTCGCGCTCCTTCTGAATCGACGGGGAGTAGACCCAGTTCTCGGCGTAGAGGAGACGGCCTTTGCTGCTTTTCTCCGCGTCGAGCAGACGCCCCACGCTCGCCATCGCTGCCGCCAGCGCCGCCTTCTTGTCGGCCCGTTCCCAGTGATAGTCGGGGGATCCGTCGCCAAAATAGCCGGTGAGCGGCTTCTCGCAAACGACGAATTTGTCGCGGCGCAGCCCTTCGATGGAGATCGGTTCGTGGAACATGGGCGGAACGCAGACGTGGATCGCGTCGACCTCGGCGAGAATCGCCTCCAGGCTGTCAAAAAACCGGATGCCCCGTTTCTGGGCATAGGCTTTGCCGCCGTCGGCGTCCTTGGAATGGACGCCGACCACCTCGACGTTGGTTCCGTAGACGCGGCTGAGGGCCTCGTAATGAAAGGTGGCTGAAAAGCCGGAGCCGATAATCCCGGTGCGGACCGTCTTTTTGTTCATCGTCGTGTTCCTTTCTTTGCTGATTACTTCTGCGCGCCGTGCGCCGATGGGTAGCTTGTTGCGGGCCAGGATTCTCCTAGGCGAGCGGCAGAAAGGAATCCGCCCGCTCGGACGTAGCCTGACTCTCCGAGTCGAGCTTTGGAGGCCAGACCCGACTCGGAGAGTCAGGCTACGAATTTCTGCCGGTCGCCCTAAAGTGTTGAAGCTGATCATCAGCGCTGGGCCGTGGCCAGCGCGTCGAGGTTTTCGCTGCTGACGCCGGGGGGCGCGCCGCCGCCACAGGATACCACAATTCGCCGCCGGTCGTCGACCGTCGCGAGCATCTCGGCCACGCCGCGGCGAACGTCGTCGGGGGAACCGGCGGCCAGCACGTCTCGCGGCGGAATGTTGCCCAGCAGGGTCACCGAGTCGCCCGCGGCGGCGCGGATCTCCGCCAGGGTATGGTTAAAGGAAAAGTTGAACAGGTTCACGCCCATCGCCGGCAGACGCCTGGCGGTGACCAGGCCGGCGGCGTCGTTATGCAGAAACTTCACCGAGACGTCGCGGGAATCGTAGATCTGCTTGAGATAGGGCAAGGCGAATTGCTCGAAGTCCCCGGCGCCGAGGAAGCCGATAAGGTCGTCCAAGAGAAAGATGCCGTCGATCGAATCCACTGTCTCGCATTGCAGAGCGATCCACTGGACGAGGAAATCGGTCACCACCCGCAACAGGCTGTGGATCTCGTCCGGATTGGTCTTCACGCCCAGCAGGAATTCCGTGTGACCCAACAGGTAGGAAGCGATGTTCAACGGGCCGCGGGCCACGGCAAAGCGGATGCGGTGCCCCGCCTTCTCGATCGCGCCGCGACAACGGACCGTGCGTTGGAGCACGAAGGGGAGCAGACCGTCGCTGCGGCAGTCGGGCGTCTTGACCCGTCCGATCGCTTCGTAATCGTCGAGCGATCGCTGGACGTTGGGGAAGGCGTTCTTGGGGAAGACCATCCGAACTCCAAAGGCGGACGGTTCGGTACACATGCCGAACTCCGACCAGAAGCCGGGAAGAAAAATGACGTCCGGAAACCGCTGGACGACCTTAAGGTTTGCGGCGAGCCACGTCTGCTCGTCGGCAAAGTAATCGAGGATCGAGACCCCGGCCCATCCGGGCAGCCAGGGGCTGTCGATAATCAGGCCGGCGGGGAGCGGCTGGAGCAACTCCCCGCGGATCACGCGGAGCAGGGTCTGCCATTGGGGATCGGTCATGAGTAACTTCGTTTCTCTCAGCCTTACTCGGGAAGGGGTTAATCCTTGGTTTCCGGAACGAAGATCAAGACGACGAGGCCAGTGTGCCGTTCCCGCCGGGCGGCGTCAAGCCAGTCGCTCCGCTCGTTTGGGTGGCAAGAAAAGCCTTTCCGCAGCATTTCTCTCTATGCAGAAAGCCTCACGCAAAGCCGCAAAGTTTGTCAGTTCGATCCCTCGTTGCGACTTTGCGTCTTTGCATGAGACTCCAGTGCCCCCCTTGCAGAAAGAACCGGGGCGACGTGACCATGCTGGGACACCATTTGGATAGCAATCGCCTCGAACCGGCGCAGCGTCTGCGGGCTGACATGGTGTTCGATGCCTTCGGAGTCGCTCGCGGCGACCTGTCGATCAACGCCGATCGCCACGAGGAACCGATAGACGATTTCATGTCGGCGCCGCGCGGCGGCGGCGAGCCGCTTGCCGGCAGGGGTGAGCGAGACGGGGCGATAGGGTTCCGCGACGAGCAAGCCTTCGTCACGCAGCCGCGCCACAGTCCGAGTGACCGTGACGTGACTGACGGCAAATCGTCTGGCGAGATCGACCACACGACAACTCCCCTGCGCGTCGTGGATGGCCGCAACCGCTTCGACGTAGTCTTCGGCGGTTTCCTTCCTGTGATCGTGGCGCGTTCGGCGGTGCGGATTGCTGCTGGTGCTGGCCTTGGGCACGGATGTGATTCTCCTGTCGGGAGTCGCGGCGGGACACGCGGCTGCGCCGATCATCGTAGGCCGTTGACTCGGCGACGACAATCGTTACCATTCCTGAGAGATTTGTAGCATTGGCTACACTTGTTGGCAATTACCTGATGGGTGGCAACGATGACATATTCCGGGTGCAGAGCGATGTTGCCGCTGTTGCTGGCCGCGACGCTGAGTGTCGGATGCGGCCGATCGATGTCTTCCTCGGGTGCGGCGGGTTCGAGTGTGCCTGCCCGCGCGGAGAACGCCTTTGACGGGGAATATCCGATCGAGGCGATCGCCACGACCGGGATGGTGGCCGACATCGTGCGGGTCGTCGGCGGCACACATGTCGCCGTCACGCAGTTGCTCGGAGCGGGCGTCGATCCGCATCTGTACAAAGCCACGCGCGACGACGTGCGGACGATCATGTCGGGCGATATCGTCTTCTATTCGGGCCTGATGCTGGAAGGCAAGATGTCGGACACCCTGATCAAGGTAGCCCGCAACAAGCCGGTGATTGCGGTAACCGAACGGATCCCGGAATCGAGTCTGCTGGAGCCCGCGGATCTCGCGGGCCACTACGACCCGCACGTGTGGATGGACGTTAGCGCCTGGGCCGAGTGCGTCGACGCGGTGGCGAAGTCGCTATCGGACTATGATCCGGAGCACGGTGGAGACTATGCCGCCAACGCGTCCGCCTACCGGAATCAGCTTCGGGGGCTGCACGAATACGGGCTGAAGTCGATCGCTTCCGTGCCGGAAGGGAGTCGAATCCTGGTCACGTCGCATGATGCCTTCAACTATTTCGGCCGCGCCTACGGGCTCGATGTGCAGGGCGTCCAAGGTCTCTCGACGGAATCGGAGGCGGGCTTGCAGCGGATCAACGAGCTGGTGGATCTGCTCGTGGAGAAGCGAGTGCCGGCGGTTTTCGTCGAGAGCAGCGTGCCCAGGAAGAACATCGACGCGCTGGTCGAAGGGGCGCGAGCGAAAGGGCACGCGCTGAGCGTCGGGGGAGAATTGTTCTCCGATGCGATGGGAACGGAAGGGACGTACGAGGGCACCTACATCGGCATGCTCGATCACAATATTACGCTGGTCGCCCGCTCGCTCGGCGGAGACGCTCCCGCAAGAGGGATGAACGGCAAGCTGGGCGGCGAACCGGGAAAGGCTCACCAATGAGTAGGGCCAATCCGCCCCCCGACACATTTTCTCAGGGTGCGAAGCCGGGGGCGAGCCAGAGTGTTACGCGGCAGGCGGTGCCGTTGTCGGTCTACGATCTGACGGTGGCATACCATCGGAAGCCCGTGATCTGGGATGTGACGTTCGACGTTCCGCAGGGGACACTGGTGGGGATCGTGGGGCCGAACGGCGCCGGGAAGAGCACCTTGCTCAAAGCGATCATGGACCTCACGCCGAGAGCCTCGGGGCGGATTGCCGTCTTCGGCGGGAGCTACCGGCAGAATCGCCACCGGGTCGGGTACGTTCCGCAGCGCGAGAGCGTCGACTGGGACTTTCCCGTCGACGCGTTGGACGTGGTGACGATGGGGCTATACGGCAAGATCGGCTGGTGCCTGCCGGTGCGAAAGAAGCATCGGCGGATGGCCCTGGCGGCGATGGAGCGAGTCGGCATTGCCGATCTTGCCAGCCGCCAGATCAGTCAACTCTCCGGAGGACAACAGCAGCGGACGTTTCTGGCACGAGCGCTGGTTCAGGACGCCGACTTGTATCTCATGGACGAACCGTTTGCGGCTGTCGACGCGGCGACGGAGCGGGCGATCGTGGAGATCCTGTGGGAAATGAAGCGGAGCGGGAAGACCGCCGTGGTCATTCATCACGACTTGCAGACCGTACCCGATTACTTCGACCACGTCGTCTTGCTCAACATGCGGGTGGTGGCGCACGGTCCGGTGGGCGAAGTCTTCACGGCCGAGAATCTTCACAAAACGTACGGCGGCCGGCTTACGCTGTTGGATGAAGTCACCGAAGCGATGCGCCGACGGGAGCATTCCCTATGAACGTCGTGAACGCCGATGAGCGAAGGCAGCGAGCTTTGCCACCCGTCCGGGGCCCGATGCGGGCGGAGCGGTCGGGCCGCGGACTCTGGCATTGCGCGGCGGTTGTGTCGATTGCCCTCGGTCTCTGGCTGGCTTCGGGCGATGAGTGCGGGGCGGAGCCCGTCGACACGCACCGCACGATCACCGACCGTTCGGTCGAATGGCCGACAGGGAAACAATGGAGCCGGGTTCTGCTGCTGAAGGACTACAACTCGCGGGTGGTGATCGTGGGCACGACGCTGCTGGGATGCGCGGCCGGAATGGTGGGAAGCTTTACGCTGCTGCGAAGGCGGGCACTGATGGGCGATGCTCTCAGCCACGCCGCCTTGCCGGGGATTGCGCTGGCGTTCATTGTGGCGACGGTACTGGGAGGAGACGGGAAATCGCTGCCGATCCTGTTGGGCGGGGCGACGGTCAGCGGGTTGTTGGGGGTCGGTGCGATCCTGTTGATCCGCAACTTGACCCGGTTGAAAGAGGACGCGGCGCTGGGGATCGTCTTGAGCGTGTTTTTTGGTGCGGGAGTCGCCCTGATGGGCGTGATCCAGCAGATGGAGACGGGACACGCTGCCGGGTTGGAGGCGTTTATCTACGGGAAAACCGCTTCGATGGGAGCGGGCGACGCACGATTGATCGGGGGAGCGGCTTTTTTTTGCGTTGCCGTATGTTTGCTGCTGATGAAGGAACTCAAGCTCCTTTGCTTCGACGAAGAATTTGCCGGGTCGCGAGGCATGCCGGTGCTTCGGCTGGACATGGCGTTGATGGGGCTGGTCGTGCTGGTTTCCATCATCGGCTTGCAGGCCGTGGGACTGGTGTTGATGGTGGCCTTGCTGGTGATCCCGGCCGCGGCGGCGAGGTTCTGGACCGAGCGCATGGGGCGGATGGTGTTGATCGCGGCGGTGTTGGGGGCTGCCGGTGGCATGCTCGGTGCGGCCACCAGCGCCTTGTTCTCCAAGCTGCCGTCCGGCGCGATGATCGTGCTGGTCTGCGCGCTCTTCTTCGTGGCCAGTATGTTCGCCGGTTCGGCACGCGGCGTGTTGCTGCGATGGTGGCGGCGGATTCGGCTCAATCGGGGCGTCGATCGGCAGCATCTGCTGCGGGCGATGTACGAAATCCCGGAGTTCTCCGCGGGAGAAATGCCTGATGCGACGGATTCGCCGGCGGCCGTTTCCGTAGGCGATCTGCTGACGATGCGGAGCTGGTCGCGGCGGCGTTTGCGGCGGGAGATCCGCCGAGCGGTGCGCGAAAACTTGCTGCGGCGGTGCGGCGACGACCGGGTGGGTTTGACCGGGGCGGGCTTCGAGCAGGCGGCCCGCCTCACCCGTCAGCATCGCCTCTGGGAATTGTATCTGATCACCCATGCGGAGATTGCCCCGAGCCGGGTGGACCGCGACGCCGACGCGATCGAGCACGTGCTGGAGCCGGAGGTGGTGGCGGAATTGGAGCGGTTGCTCGAGCAGGGGCGCGGTGCGGCCGGCCTGCCGGCCAGCCCGCACGGATTGGCCGGATCGACGGCGTCGCCGCCGGCTCCCGCGGAGGCGAAATAGCGATGTCGGCACTGAGCGGCTGGAGTTGGGCGTTGGACGGTTGGATTGTGGCGGCAGGGGTGCTCTGTGCGGTGGCGTCGACGCTGCTGGGCAATTTCCTGGTGCTCCGCAAGATGAGCATGCTCGGCGACGCGATCACGCACGCGATCTTGCCGGGATTGGCGGTGGCGTTTTTCCTCAGCGACAGCCGGAGCAGCATCCCCATGTTTCTGGGGGCGGTGATCGTCGGCGTGCTTACGGCGATGTTCACGGAATGGATTCGCGGTATCGGCAAGGTGGACGAGGGCGCGTCGATGGGAGTGGTCTTCACTTCGCTATTCGCCTTGGGACTGGTGATGATCGTCCAGGCGGCGGATCACGTCGACCTCGATCCGGGGTGCGTCCTGTACGGGGCGATCGAGTTGACGCCGCTGGACACTTGGGATATCGCGGGCTACGAGATCCCGCGGGCGGTGGCCACACTGTCGATCGTGGCGACGATCAATCTGTTGTTCGTCGTGTTGTTTCTCAAGGAACTGAAGATCAGCTCGTTCGATCCGGCCCTGGCGACGACGGCCGGTTTTCACGCGGGCTGGATGCACTACATGCTGATGGTCCTCGTGGCGGTGACGGCGGTGGCCAGTTTCGAGAGCGTCGGCAACATTCTCGTGGTGGCGATGTTCGTGGTGCCGCCGGCCGCGGCCTACATGCTCACCGATCGGTTGTCGTGGATGCTCGTCATCAGCGTGGTGCTGGCCGGGCTATCGGCGGTCCTGGGGCACGTCGGCGCGTTGGTCGTGCCGGAGGCGTTCGGTTATCGCAGCACGACGACGGCCGGCATGATGGCGGTGGCGGCAGGAGCGATCTTCGTGCTGGCTGCCGCGTTCGGGCCTCGTCACGGAGTGGTCGTCCGGATGGCGCGGCAGCGGATGTTGTCGTGGCGGATCCTGGCCGAGGACGTGATCGCGCTGCTCTACCGCTCTGAGGAGCAGGGCGGCACGACGGGGCTGTCGCGGGCGGAACTGCAGTTGCGGCTCCTTTCCAGTCGCACCTGGACCGAATTGGTTCTCGCCTGGCTTCGTCTACGGGACATGGTCACCAGGTCGGGCGACCGGCATCGCCTTACCGAGCAGGGCATGGCGCTCGCCACGGAACTCGTCCGCTCCCATCGCTTGTGGGAAGAGTATCTTGTGTCGCGGGCGGGGGTCACCGTCGAGCGGACCCACGAAAAAGCCGAGCAACTTGAGCACTTCACCGACAGCCGGCTCCGTGGGCGGCTCGACGAAGAGACCCAAACGCCACGCGTCGATCCCCACGGCAAAGCGATTCCATCGGAGCCGGCGGGCAAAGGCCCCGTAGGATCGGCGAGTGAATGACTGTCGTACTTACCGCTAATGTCGGGATCTGCATGGTTTTCGGTGTTCCGCGGTTCACCTCGGATCGCGCCACCCACGATTCCAGGCTCATGCGGGTTTCTTGTGGGTAAAAACAGTGTACACCAGTTTGCAGTCCTCGGCTGGCAACGTTACATCGGCGCGGAAATCGAGGATTTCGGGAGTTTGGTGCTAGTCGTCAGGTCGATACAGACTGAGTCCCTCCCAACGAAAGTAGATGACGGTCTTGAAATGCTCCCGGCTGCGGCATCCAGAGGGTATGTATCTGGTTCTTCCGGGTTTTCTGCGGGCCAAAAGGCCTTGTGCTATGGGGCCGCGTACAAGAACCGGTAGAATGGCGATGATCCTCGGCTGACGTCCACTTCGTCATTTCCACTTGTTTCGGAAGGAGAGCCCTGATGAATCACTCGCTCAGCCTGCGGCAATTCGCGTTATTTATCCTTGGGCCGGCGATTGCGCTGGCAACCGGTTCGGCGCCGGCATGGGCCGACCAGCCGCCCAACATCATCCTCTGCATGGGCGACGACCACGGCTGGGATGAGACGGCGTACAACGGTCACCCCCATCTGAAAACGTCCGTGCTCGACGAGATGGCCGCGACCGGCTTGCGGTTGGATCGCTTCTATTCGGCGTCGCCCGTCTGTTCACCCACTCGCGGCAGCGTGATCAGCGGCCGCCATCCGAACCGATACGGAACGTTTTCGGCCGGGTGGTCGATTCGACCCGAAGAGATCGGCGTCGCGCAGATGCTTGGCAAGGCAGGTTACGCGTGTGGCCATTTCGGGAAGTGGCACCTCGGGCCGGTCAAGGCGGAGTCGCCGACCAATCCCGGCGCGATGGGATTCGAACAATGGCTTTCGCACGACAACTTCTTCGAAATGAACCCTTTTCTCTCCCGCAACGGCGGCCGACCCGAACGGTTCGAGGGGGAAAGCTCGGAAATCGTGATTGACGAGGCGATTCGATTCATTGGCGAGGCAGCGCAAAGGGGGCGATCCTTTTTCGCAGTCGTTTGGTTCGGCTCGCCCCACGAGCCGTACAGCGGTTTGGATCAAGACCTCGCTCTTTATGACAACCTGCCGCAGAGCTACCAGGAACGTACCGTCCGGCTGACGAGCATGGAGACGGGGCTTCCGACCCAACGGCCCCTTCGCGAGGTCTTGCGGGAGCGCTACGCCGAAATCACCGCCATGGACCGGGCAATCGGGAAGCTGCGGCAGTTTCTCGACAAGGAAGGTCTGCGGCCGAACACACTCCTCTGGTACTGCGGCGACAATGGAACGCCTCCCGAAGGCGCCGCCACGGTTCCGTTCCGCGGCGTGAAAGGCGCCGTCTACGAAGGTGGGGTGCGCGTGCCGGGCATCATCGAATGGCCGGCTAAGATCCGCCAGCCGCGGGCGTCGGACGTCAACGCGGTCACCTGCGACGTCCTTCCCACCCTCTGCGACCTGGCGGGCATTCCGCTTCCCAGCCGCCCCTTAGACGGTATCAGCCTGAAGCCTTTGCTAGA
Source organism: Rhodopirellula sp. (assembly GCA_012728855.1). Taxonomy (GTDB): domain Bacteria; phylum Planctomycetota; class Planctomycetia; order Pirellulales; family Thermoguttaceae; genus JABWBD01. Next base: position 10,958 of record JAAYEH010000311.1, read on the forward strand.
CGGCGAAATGACCGAACGGCCGCGGCCGATCTGCTTCTGGAATTATGACGCTCGCCGCGAAACACAGAGCAAGCTTGAGCCCTACATCGATCCGAAGCTTCAGGAAGGGACAACTCCCCTCGTCAAAAAGGCGGGAGGGCAGGCAACTCGCAACTTCAGCAACTTCCGTCACCCCACAGTCGCCGAACGGGATTTTGCCGGTCCACGGGCGATTCTGGGCAATCGCTACAAACTGGTGATTACCGACCGGGGCGGAAAGGCGTCGTTGAAAGAACTGTTCGATGTGCGTGCGGATGCGGCGGAGGAGACGAACCTCATCGGTGTAAAGCCCGCGATTGCCGAGGAGATGGAGCAGGAACTGCGGAGATGGCAGGCGTCGGTGTTGGAGAGTCTGACAGGTGGCGATTATCGATAAGCATCGTTCAAGGAATAAGTGGCGTGAGCTTCCAGCTTGCGGCGGACAGTTACTTCTCGAACGATGCTAAGAGGGGCTGCCTTGATGTGAAATCACCCTTTTTACCCAACCGTCGAGACTCGTATGAACCTCAAACCGCAATCGACAAGACGATGAAGGAACTCACTCCGCCTTCAAGCTCGCACACACCAACTCGCAATCGTTGCGGGCGAACACGTGCCGGTAGGCATAGGCCGGGTGCGACCAGCACACTCCGTCGCGCCGCGGCAATTGCTCCGTGGTCGGATCGATCAGCCTGGCCCGGCTGATCTCCTCGAAACCTTCAGGCGAGAGCCGGCCGATGATCAGTTGGCCTCGCTCATTCAACATCCAGGTTTGTTCGTCGTTGCGGACCATGTGGATCGTACCCCAGCGGACATTGGGCCCCGCTGTCCGGGCTCAGATGAACTTCGTGATCCCGGGGATGGTCAGTGGAGGAACATCGAGCTTCATGTTCCAATCGAGGTTGGCCGGCATCAAGTTTTGCTGGGAATTCGTGGCCATTTCCCAGGTGACTTGCTCGCCCGTGTGGGCCGACTCCCTCGCCATCAGCGCCATCTGATTGCTCTTGAGCATCGAATCGCCGTCGTTGGGCGGATTGCCGGCGCGGAGGGCCCGGAACAACTCGTCATGCTCGATCTGATGCATGGCCCGCGGGCGGCCCTTGTAGGCCCACTCCGTCGCACCGCGGATCGTGGCGTCGGACCAGGTGAGGCTGCAGCGGCCCTTGCTGCCCGCGATCTCCAGGCGAAACTCGCTGTGGCATCCGCTCCAGCCGCGGATCTTGAATACCGCCAGCAAGCCGTCGGCGTACTCGAAAGTCGCGTCGTAGTGGTCGTAGATATTGCCGTACTCGGGGATCTGCCGTCCGCCCGAGGCCACGCATTTCACGGGCGGGATCTCGCGCTGGATCCAGGCGATCTCGTCCACCTGGTGCAGGCCGAGATCCATCATGTAGCCGCCCGAGAGCCAGAAGAAATTGTACCAGTTGCGGAGTTGCCATTCGAGGTCCGACTGGCCCTCCGGTCGTTGGCCGCCGGTGGCTTCGAGCAGACCGTACTTGCCCCAAGAGCCGCCGATCCGCACAACATAGATCGACAGCACGTCGCCGATCGCTCCGTCGTGGATACGCTGGAAGGCTTCCTGGTGCGGCGGATGAAAGCGGAAGCAGAGGCCCGAGCGGATGGCCAGGCCTTTCTTCTTGGCCAATTCCACGCTTTCCATCATCGACCGCTGGGCGGTGCCGTCGGTGGCAAAAGATTTCTCGGCGAAGACGTGCTTGCCGGCCTCGACGGCCGCGCGCATATGCAACGGGCGAAATGCCGGCGGCGTGGCCAGCAGCACGACGTCGACGCCGCTGGCAATCAGCTTCTGATAGGCGTCGAAACCGACGAACTGCCGATCCTGGGGCACCTTCACGCGCTCGCCGTACTCCGCGCCGAGCAGTTTCAGGCTCCGCCCGACGCGATCGGCAAACACGTCAGCCAAGGCCGCCAATTCGACGTTGGGATCGGCGTCGAGAGCGTTTTTTGCCGCACCCGTCCCGCGGCCCCCGCAGCCGATCAGCCCAATCTTGAGCACGTCGCTGCCGGCGGCGTGGGCACTCTGCCCGATCGCAAGGCTCGTGGCCGAAAGGGCCGCGGCCGACCTCTTCAGGAATTCACGGCGCGACGGCGCGACGGCGGTTCTTCTCGCAGCTTGTTCGGACATGATCGTTTGTCTCCACTGGAAGGCATGAAGGAGGGGCAGTCGTATCGCACATCGATCCGAGCCACAATGGGCCGGAATGTCCCATACGGGCTCCGCTCGGATACGCAGGATCAGTTCGCGTCACGGGCTTCGGCAGCCATTTCCAACAGGGCACTGAGCATGATCTCCGAGGCCTGCGGTTCGAAGCGGCTGGTGCCCAGCCACGTTTCGTAGCCGCCCCACTCGTGCTGCCGCGGCGTGGGCAAGTAGCCGAAGTAGCCATGGGCCAGCGAGATCAAGAAGGCGGGCTGCTGCGGACTCCGCTTGCGGAACTCCAACCCGATTTCGCAAAACACCTCATTGGGCATGCTGCCCAGGCACACGTCGCCGATCCGTAGCAGTTGCAGCGGTGTCGGGATCGACGCCGGATAGTCGGCCATGAGCAGCGTGCGCTGAGCATAAAAGTAGGAGAGGTCGCGTTTGCCCGTCTCGGGCGCCGGCTTGGCCAGGGTCTGCCTGGCCCACTCCATCTGCGCCGCACTGGGTCGGCGGCAGGCGATCATTGGCTCCCGATAGCGGGCGGCCAGCGTTATCCCGTCACGATATGCAACCTCGGCCAGCGCCGCGTGGACCTTCGCGGCCAGATCCTCGGCCACGAACCGCATCTGTTCGTAGGGCTTCTTGGGCTGCCGTGGTTGCAGGAAATTGATGTTGTTCACGTCGCCGCTGGTGCCGTTGGCCATCATGGCTACCATCGGGGGATCCTGCTCGTCGCCATGCATGAGGCGTTCCAAACGCCGGCAATACATGCCGTAGTAATCGGCCGAGATGTCGCCGCTCACCACATGCCCCACATAGTGCAGCGAATAGGCCGAGTAGACGGCGATCGGCCGGCCATCGGGCTCGCGCAGGGCCAGGATCGACACCGTAGGGTCGATGGGCCCGGCCGGCTTGACCAGGTTCGGACTGCCCGCCCCCGGGTTCATTTTGACCTGATCGATCCCGCCAAAGGGATTAGGCGGCATGGTGCCCGGCTTGAGGAACCAACGGCGATTGAACACATGCTCCGGCACCTGGACTGTCGTGAACCCGAGCTGCGCCGGGCGCAGACGGTTGACCGCACATCTCACGCCGTCCGCGATCCGCCGGGCGACGAAGCGTTGGTAGTCGTCGGCCTTCTGCGGAAACACATAGCGTGTGGCGATGGGAGTACCCATCGCGCTGGCAGCCGAATGCGTGTGAACCGCCGAGATCAACACGTTGGACGCGGGGATCGCCATTTCCTGCTCGATGAACTTGCGCGCCTCTTGGCTCACGCAGTAATCGATACCCAACAGGTCGAGGACAACCAGCGCCAGCTTCGTTTGCCCGTCGTCGACCACCAGGCAGCGTGCGTTCAGGTCATCGTGGACGTTGGTGGCTGGGAAGGGCACGAACCCGCCGATGATATCGGCTCCCAGCGGAGGAGTAATGTTGCTCGTAGCAGCCCCGGCCCGAAAAACGGGCGCCGGCGGGGCTGCGGTCACGAGGGATGTAAACGTCAGGCAGGCAACGATGCCAAGCAGAGAATGTTTCACAACGGTGGGCTCCTCAAAGGGACCAAGGCAGGTGGTTGTCCATAGGTAGATTGCAGCGGTCGGGGCTTTCTCCCCGTTGCTCGTTCTCAATCAAGAAGGCGTTCGAGGTAGGCTCGCGCCCGATTGATCTCGGCCGTCACTTCGCCGAGCGTATCGAGAATGGGAATGCCGCGGGGCACGGGGTGCATGAAGATCTCGGTATAGCCCTGGAAGTCGATCTTCTTCAGCGCAGCCAACATCGGCGCGAAATCCAAAGGGCCGCGTCCCGGCATCTGCAGCAGTTCTCTCTCTTTGGGCAACTTCTCCATGCAGCCGTCGCCGTGTTGCCAGGCGTAGAAGAGGGTCAGTTTCGGACCGAGATCTTCGATCAATCCCGCCAAGAGCCGCGGATCTTGCGGCAGGTGATAGGGCGCCAACGCCACGCCCAGACCGTCCCATCGCGCCATTTCGCCAAACCAGCGGAGCGAGTCGGGCGAGCAGAGCAGGGCATTGCCGTGATTCTCGATGGCAATCGTCGCTCCTTGTTCCGCGGCGGCGGACGCATGCGGCTTCATCTCTTCGACAAACTGCCGAACCGCCTGCTTCAATTCCTCGCCCTCCGGCGGCTTCCCGGACCGGCTGCCGGTCACCAGCACGGTGCCGCCAAGTTTTCGCAGCACGCCGATCTCGTCCCGCAACTTGAACGGCCCCAGGTCGAAACGGGTAATCGCGCCGAGCTTCACGTCGTTGTCGCGGAGCATCGCGGCGAAACGATCGTGCCCCAAGGCATCGATCTGGTCTCTCTGGTCGCCATGGCGCGGCGGCCAAAGATCGATCGAATCCGCGCCGATCTTGCGGACTTCCGGCAGAATGTCTTCCAGCTTGAGCGTTCCGTACATGCACGACGCAAGGCAATAGCGGAGCCGGAATGGTTTTTCGGCGGCCGGCGCCTGGCCCGCCAACGCAACGGCGGCGGGACCGGCGGCTAGAATACGGCACACCTGACGGCGGTTCAAGGTGAATTCAGCCATGAGTGCGGGACTCCTTCAACATGCGAACAAATTGCCTCAACAGCGGCGTGTTGTCGTGCCAGGTGCGGGCGGTGACCAGATTGCCGTCCACCACCACCGGCTGGTCCACATACGTGGCGCCGCCTTGTTGGACGTCCATCGCGCATTTGGCCACGGTGGTTAACGTCAGACCGCGAATGCAGTCAGCGGCCGTGAGAATCTCGACTCCGTGGCATAAGGCAGCCACCGGCTTGTTGGTTTCAAAAAAATGGCGGGTGGCCCGGAGCAGATCCTGGTCATAGCGGAGATACTCCGGCGCGCGGCCGCCGGAGACGAATAGCCCGGCGTACTCCTGGGGATCGACGTCGCGGAAAGCCACCGTCGCCTGGATATGGTAGCCGGGGCGTTCCTGCGTGATATCCCAGGCAACGTCGGGATTGGGCGGGATCTCGTGCAACACCGCATGGTACAGCCGCGCTTCCGGACCGGCCACCACGACCTCAAAGCCGTCTTCGGGCAGCCGGAAATAGGCGTAAAACGTATCGAGCACTTCCGTGGCATCGCCGATTGGCATCAGGATTTTAGGCATTTCAGCGTTCCTTTCGATTAGGTTCTCGTCTTCTTGGCCGCCTGGGCGCGTCGGACCAGTTCCGCGACCTTTCCTTCATCCACCTCGACCCCCAGCCCCGGCCCCCGTGGAACTTCCGCAAACCCATCGCGGATCACGAGCGGACGGCTCAACACGCTGCCGTCGAGGAATTGCGGGCCGTTCAGCGCCGCGGGTTTCTTCAGGCCGAAGGCGCCGTACAGCGCCAAGTGGGCGGCCAACGAAATATCGGGATCGCTCAACCCGCTGCCCAGCCAGGCCAGGCCATACTCGCCGACCAACTCGATCTGCCGCTTGTTCGACGCCAGCCCGCCGCAACGCGACGGCTTCATCGCCATGCCGTCGAGCATTCCCAGCCGGATGAACTCCTCCAGTTCCACCGGCGTCACCACCCCCTCGTCCATGAAGATCGGCAGGGCGCCTTGCTTCTTCAACGCCTGGTAGCCGCGGATACGATTGGGCCGCAGCGGCGCCTCCAGAACATCGCAGCCGGCGTCGGCCAGCTTGACGGCGGCCTCCAGAGCGGAGTCCGGCGCGTAGCCGCCGTTGGCATCGGCCCAGAGAAACCCCTCGGGCACGCGCCGCCGGACTCGCCGGGCCAGTTCCGCGTCGAAAGCCGGATCCGGCGCCACTTTGATGTTGAAGTTGCGGTAGCCCCGCTGCCAACCGTCGTCGATCAGTTTGTCCACCTCATCGAGCGACTGGGGATTCACCGTCCAACTCAACAGGATCGGCCCGCCGCGCGATAGCCCCCACATCTCGGCAAGCGACTTGCCGGCAAGCTTGCCGGCCAGGTCGTGCAACGCGAAATCGAGCCCGGCGCGGGCGATCGGCATTCCGGTCGTGAAGCTGGGGGCGAGGGCTTTATCCATCGCCGCATGGGCGCCGCTGATGTCCAAAGGATCGCGACCGATCAAGGTCGGACCGAGATAATCGCGGATGGCGATGGTGTCGGTCTCCAGCGTCTCGTAGCTCCAGGTGTGGCTCGGCACCGCCTGGCCCCAACCGATCGTTCCGTCATCGGCGGAGAGCTTGACGATCACGGCCGGCCGGCCGTAAGAACCGTCCTGCCCTTGGAAAAACTTGAAGTAACCGACCGTGGGGTAACGGACGGGAAAAACCTCGATGCGGTCGATCTTCACGCGGGATGGCTCCCTTTCGGCGGCGGAGGATTTCGTAGCCCAGCAGCCCAAGGGTACGGCCGCCGATGCGCCGAGAAAGCGGCGCCGCGTCCATCGATCGGTTGTAGACATCGCTGGGCTCCCAAGCCGTGGATCACAAAGCGGACGCACCGGACGAATAGACCCTGGTCAAAACGATCGCCAACACGGCGATCAGCGCGACCATCAGCCACACCATCGCGGAAAGCAGTCGCTTCGAGACGCGCAGCGGAGGAAGCTGCGGCCGAATGCCGCCCGCAAGGTACAGCATGGAAAAAGCGCCGACCAGCAGCAGCGCCAGAATCGCTCCCACGATCGTGCCGGCCCCGCCCGATGCCGCCAGAACCGCCGCCAGGCAGCCCAGCACCAAGAACGGCAGCAGCGGCTTGACGCGGCGATCGACCATGCGTTCTCTCTTGAGCGTTGGGAACATCCGGACACGGATCGTAGACGGAACGAACCCCTCTACCATACCGGGCCGCACCGGGCGATGCAAGTGCCGCGCCGGCCGGATTCAGCCTTAGGGCCTATCCCAAAACCGCTGGGGGCGGGCTCCGAACCAAACCTCTACATAAACCTCGAGGAGAAGGGGACAGGCACATTTTGCTCCGAAGACTCCGCAAAATGAGCCAGTCCCCGACGGTTTTGGGATAGGCTCATAAGCGACAAAATATACGTCCCGGCGAGGTGAGCGACTGGGAGGCGAACGCGAGTTCACTTACGAAAAGCGACATCGTGAATCCGATTCCGGCCAAACAACGAATGCCGCACAGTTGCACCCAACCGACTCCCTCCGGGAGTTCGGCTTTGCCGCTGCTAGTCGGCAAGCAGCCGCTTCAGTCGCGCGGAATCCCCGGCACTCCACTCGTCCGGCTCGGTGACTTCGATCCAAGCGTCAATATAGCTGGCGGGAGCATAGTTGTGGCCGTATCCGAGAGGCACGCTGGTCGCCATCGGCAAGTCAAATCCGATCTGCAGAAAGGTCACAATCGGATACCACGCCAAATACGCGGAGACATCGGGCCCGCGCTTTCCGACTAACCAATCCGGCTCTTGGAAGAACAGTTCCGGTGCGAAAAACACCATCGGATCACTCGCATATTGGATATAGACGAACCGCATTTTACCCCAGCGGTCGCCTGTTTGCTCAAGCGAGTTTTTTTGCCCGGTGAAACGTACCATTCTCCCGTCCCGAAACGTGGGGAGCCAGGCCGGGGAACCCGAATTTCGGTCTTTGGTCACTGCCGACCACTTCGTGCTGGGGAACGGCGGCCCGCTCCAAACACCACCCTGAATCGGATCGTCGAACAGCGTGAAAAGGTCGGCGCAAACCTCGGAACCGAGCGACCCGAGGCTCAGCCCGTGCAAATACAGCCTCGGCCGACTGTCCGCGGCAAGTGTCTTCCAGTGCCCGTAAATCTCGTCGAACAGGGTGCGGGCCGCATCTCGCGAAGCATCCGGCTCCACTAAGATGGTGATCCAGCTCGGCAGATACGAATACTGCATGCTGACGATCGCCGTGTCGCCGGCGTGCAGGAACTCCAGCGTATCGACAGCGCCGGGGTCGAGCCAACCGGTTCCCGTGGGCGTGGCGACGACCAGCACCGATCGTTCGAATCCTCCCACGCGTTTGAGTTCCTCCAGAGCGAGTTTGGCCCGCTTCTCCGCCGTTTCCGCGGATCGCAGACCGACATAGACCCGCAGCGGCCGCACGACTTCTCGCCCCCAGAACCGACTGAGCTGTTCCTCGCTCGGTCCCGCCACGATGAAATCCTTGCCTTGCCGCCCGATCGAATCCCAGGCAATCAGCGACCCATCGCTCCCCGAAGCCCTCGAGTCCGCCGGCGGTTCGATTCCCTCGTCGACGACGGCGTCGATCTTCAGGAAGACAGCATCGGCAACGTGCAACGCTTGCCTCGCGATAATGCGATTGGCGACCGTCAAAAGGATCAAGCCAACCACCACAGCACTCAAGACATAGGAGATGCGCCGTGGCAGGAATCGCTTCAATTGCCCGTCCACCAGGCGGCAACTCTTCCAGACAATCCTAACGAATCCGATGACGCCGGCCCCCACGACAACCGCGATGAGGGCGACGTAAGGGGCGTAGGTGTCTTCCAGAGCCGGCATTTCCATCAATTCGCGGATGGAGTCTTGCCAGACGGTAGCTCGCCACAACGAAAGCATGGCAACCAGCGCTGCTCCCACGGTCGTCACTCGCCTGGCGATGCGCTGCGTCTTCGCACCCAGTGGGGGAAACTCAAGAAAACTCCACAAGAGGACGGCACCAACACCCAGACCATACCCGACGGCCAACGCCACCCCGGAAAGGACACCCTGAACAGCGAAGTGTCGCGGCAGAAGCGAGGGGGATAGCGACGCGGAGAAAAACAGCGTTGCCAAGACCAGTCCGACGTAGGAAAACGACGCCCATAGCCGGTGAAGCCAGGATTGCCAGCTCAACCTCAGTCTCCCGTGAGAACGTAACGGAATTCGGACACCGACGCGTCACTCGCAGTATACCACGAGACCGCTACTGGACACCATTGGGCCGCCTACGCGCCCAGTGCGTCTCACGCGGCCCAAGCAGGGCGGAATTCATTCCGCCCGCCCAGGCCGGATTCAGCCTTAGAGCCTATCCCAAAACCTTGGCGGAGAGGGGGACAGGCACATTTTGCTCCGAAGACTCCGCAAAATGAGCCAGTCCCCGGCGGTTTTGGGATAGGCTCTTAGCATCGGCGAATGAATAACTGGGTTCTGAAGAGAGAACTGCCGATCGAACGATCCTACAGCGCGTCCTGGTCCACTTCCTGCGTGCGGATGCGGATCACTTGGGCCAGATCGCCGACGAAGATCTTACCATCGCCGACCTGGCCGGTCTGGGCGGCCCGTAGGATCGTGTCGAGCACCGGTTGGACTTCCGCGTCGGCCACCACGATCTCGATCTTGATCTTCGGGACGAAGTCGACGGCATACTCGGTGCCGCGGTACATCTCGGTGTGGCCTTTCTGGCGGCCGAACCCTCGGACTTCGGTAACCGTCATTCCGTGGATCCCGTGCTCGGTCAGCGCATTCTTGACTTCTTCCAGCTTGAAATGCCGGATGATCGCTTCCACCTTCTTCATGACTTCGATCCTTGTTTGGGGAACCGGCGAAACCGCGGCCCGAGCCGATCAGATGAAAATATACCCCTCTTCGCCGTGCTGGCTCAAATCCAGCCCCTGGATTTCCTCGGACTTGGACACCCGCAGGCCCATCGTAGCATCGAGTACCTTCAAAAGGAAGAACGTGACCACCAGCGCGAAGACCCAGGTGATCGCCACCGCAACGACCTGCCCGAAGATTACGTTGCCCCCCTCGATCAGTCCGAGCGGCTTGCCCTCGCCGATATCCCAAACGGCACGGGTGGCGAAGACCCCGGTCAGCACCGCCCCGAGTGTGCCGCCGACGCCGTGGACGCCGAAGGCATCGAGCGCGTCGTCGTATCCGAACCTCTTCTTGAGGCTAGTGCAAGCCAGGAAACAGACCATTCCGGCGGCCAAACCCATCAGGATCGCCGACATCGGTTGCACGAAACCGGCGGCCGGCGTGATGCAAACCAACCCGGCAACCACGCCGGAGCAGGTTCCCAAGACCGTCGGCTTTCCGCGGCTGACCCATTCAACGCCCCCCCAGGCCATGCCCCCGGCGGCGGCTGCAAAATGGGTGGCGCAAAACGCGCTGGCGGCGATCCCGTCGGCGGCCAGCGCGCTGCCGGCGTTGAAACCGAACCAGCCGACCCAGAGCATGGTGGCGCCGATCGCCGTGTAAGTGAGATTGTGCGGCGGCATCGGCTCACTGCCGATGCCCAGCCGCTTTCCGATCAGCAAAGCACAAATCAGCGCCGAGACTCCGGAACTGATATGCACCACCGTTCCTCCCGCGAAGTCGAGGGCGCCGCCCGCGGAAACGGCCGCGTGTTGGCTGCCGTAAGCCAGAATCCCGCCACCCCAAACCCAGTGGCAGAGCGGGCAGTAAACCAGCGTTCCCCACAGCAGCGAGAAGACGACCATCGTACTGAACCGCATCCGCTCCGCGAACGCGCCGCAAATCAGCGCCGGAGTGATAATGAAAAACATTCCCTGGAAGAGCATGTGGGTCAACATGGGGATCTTTAAGGCGGGAAAGACAGGAATATACGGTTGGCCGTTCTCCAGCCGAGCCTGCACCTGGTTCATGAAGAGATAATCGGCGTTGCCCCATAAGGGACCGCTCCCTCCAAACGCCAGCGAATAGCCCCAGAGACCCCAGATAATGGTCATCATGCTCATCAAGAACACGCACTGCATCATCACCCCCAGCACGTTCTTCTTGCGGACGAGCCCGCTGTAGAACATGGCCAGACCGGGGCCGGTCATCATCAGCACCAGCGCCGAACTGGTGAGCATCCAGGCGTTGTCGCCGGAATCGATGGCCGGCGGATCGGCGGTTGCCGCCGTTTCCGCGGGCTCTTGGGCGAAGGCAACCGAGACCGCCTCTGGAATACCAACGACGCTCAACAGCAAGAAAACCACCGTCGAGAAGATCTTCCTCTTCATGCTCCGCACACCTTTCACAACAGAGGCGAGATGATCCGAGGGTCGCCCCATCGGAGCGTGGATCAAGGTTCACAGGCGGCCGAATCGCCCACGGCCGTTTCGTCCCCCAGAGCAATGGCCATGCCGGCCGGCGAGGTTTAATGGCGAGCGATCGTTTACTTGTTGCCAGATATGAAGTTACGGGCGGCGCATCGCGCGAGCCCTGCCGAGAATTCCCGCGGCAACCTGCTCAGATTCCGCGCAGGGAGTGACTGCCGGTTGGGCAGTCGAACGTCATGATGGTCGGCGCGACGTTTGCCATTCGGTATCCTGACCACCTGCCTGGACGTTCACCACGCGTGCCAGCACGAAGAGCAAATCGCTCAGTCGGTTCACGTATGCCAAGAGTGCGCGGGAGATTTCGTCGTCGCTGTGGCGGACCAGCGCCACCAGCCGTCTTTCCGCCCTGCGGCAGATGGCCCGCGCCAGGTGCAACTCCGCGGCCGCGCGAACGCCTGCCGGCAGGATGAACGCCGCCAGTTCGGGGATCGTGGCCGAGAGGGCATCGATCTCCGACTCCAGCTTCTCAACATGTTGCTGGTCGATCGTGCGGGTGCCGTGTTTGACCGGGTCGGGCGTGGCAAGCTCCGCCCCTACCTCGAACAGTTCGTTTTGCAGGCGACTGAGCAGCCGATCGATTGCTTCCGGCAAGCTTTCGGCCCGCACCACCCCCAAGGCGCAGTTCAATTCGTCGATCTCTCCGCAGGCCTCGATCCGGATCATGTCTTTGCCGACCCGAGGCCCGCCGAACAGCGCCGTTTCGCCCAGGTCTCCCGTACGCGTATAGATCTTCCTGGCTCTGCCCGATTCTCTCGATTGCATGGCGTTTCCTCGAAGCTCCTCATCGTAATCCAACACACACTCTGCATCTTTCGCGTCTCTGCGGTGCTCTTCCCTGCCCCGCCTACCGCAACACGGGCGCCGCCGCCTCCAAGAACGCCTTCGCTTCCGCCGCCGCTTCATCCGGATTCTCGACGTACGGGTAGAGTTCCACGGTAACCCATCCCTCGTACCCGCTGGCCGCGATCTCGCGCAAAACCGCCTGGAAATCGATCGCTCCGCGGCCCGGGATCAGGTGGGCGTGGACGCGCGACGGGGCAATATCCTCCAGGTGATAGTGCCGCGTCTGCGAAGCCATCCGCGGAATCCATACCTCCGGATCCTCGCCGACGCAGTAGGCATGGCCGATGTCGAAATTCAATCCCACCCGCGGCGAATCGACGCGGCGGGTAAACTCGAGATACTGATCGAACCGTTCGATGAGCAGTCCCGGTTCCGGCTCGATGAGCAGATCGACCTGCAGTTCCTCGGCGACCTCCACGCACGGCATGAACGCGTCGTAGAAGACCCCTGCCGCCTCTTCCCACGACTGTCCCTCCGCCAGCGGCCCGCCCGGCTCCGTCTGGATCCCGGCGGCGCCCAACTCTTTGGCCAGCCCGAGTGCCCGCTTCGTGTGTTCCCTCCGGATGGCGCGGTAGTTCGGATCGGGCTCGATCCAGGACGGATGCCAGTACGGCTGCCGCGGATCCGCCACCGCATTCATCATGAAGCCGTTGATGTTGGAGATCGCCAGCCCGTGCCGCTCGAGACAATCGCGGATCGCCTGCTTTCGCTCCTCCAGCAGTCCGGCCGGCCAGGCGTGTGGAACGTCGGCCAGCAGTTCAATCCCGCGATAGCCGAGCGAAGCGACTCGGCGGATCGCTTCCTCGACGGAGTAGTGCATGTAGGCGTTGGAACTGAAAGCGAGTTTCATCGGCGCTCCCCTAACGCGGCCTTCGGCCGCAACCAAAATCGTTTGTAACCGTTCACGGGGCGGGAAGGAAGGGGACAGGTCCATGTTTTCGGCCAACGTCTCTTGCGCCAAAACGCATCAACTGGCCGAACAATGGACCAGTCCCCGGCCGCCCCGTGAACGGTTACAATCGTTTAACCGCAACGGCCAACGGCCTGCGCGCGACGTGCCGTGGCGTGTCTTGTTGCCTGCCAAAAGGAGGCGTCTTGGTGGTCCCACCGTGGGTCTTCTCGCGCAATTGGAGGACAAAACATGACCGGACGGAGACGAGGATCCCGTATTATCTCGGAGGCAGCAATACGGGTTCCTCTTCTCTGTTTGCCGTCTTTTTCCGACCATGTGGCGGTCTTGCGACCTCCCCTCGCCGCGGCATCCTAATTTTAACCGATCGACCGCCCTTGGACAGGACACCTCCGAACTAATTGGACAGCGCGACTTTGAAGGAGAGCATTGTTACAACGGATAAGTATCAGGCAGGTTGTGCGACAAGTGACCCCATCCAGCTTGCCTGGATGGTGAAAGAGATTGGTAAGCTAACACCGGCAACCGTCCGATCCTGATCTGGATTTCCCGGCCCCGCCGCCGAAGGCGGCGGGGCCGGGAAATTCGGTTTCTTTTTGGGGCGTTGTATTAGCCTGTCAATCTGATTCACCAACGGCACAAGACCGTTGGGGTCTGAGGTCTTGCGCAAAGCGGCGCTGTCCAACTAGTAACCCGATTCTAAAGCAATCCGCTGCACATCGAGCGTGCCGCCGCTGACTCTCCCGCGTAGCTGGATAGGCATAGCCGAAGGACTCAGTGCTCCACCTCCTTCTGAAGTAGTCGAATCTCCTCGGGCGTCAGGCGGAACAATCGAAATACTCGGTCATTCAGTTCCGCTTCGGAATCGGAGATCTCTTTCGTAAGGCGAGCGACTTCCGCTCTCTTGTCCTCGATGTACGGCTCCCATTCGTCGGCGACACGCGGGTTCTTGAAAGGGCTTTGCTTGAGCTTAAAGCTCGCCTTGAGGGCCGACCCGAATTCGCCAAAGGATAGCTCCCACCATGCCTGCGCCTTCTGGTTCAGTTCGCCCTGCTCGCAAAACGTCCGCAGTCGGTGCTGCACGGCAGTCTGCAACTCATAACGCTCGGTGCCCAAAGCACAACAACACTCGGCCAAAGCGCCAATGAGCTGGCGATCTGCCGCTGTGGCGTCGGGAATGGGTACGTTTTCCATGAATTGAGCGATCAGACGATACTGCCAGCGGTCGGCCCGGAGCCGAAGCGGTTGCGCTGTCTTGCTGATGTAAAACCACGTTGTCCAAGAAGCCAGAACACCCAGCAGGTAGTAGTCGGCTACCGGTATGATGTAGCCGGTATTCCCGAGAAAATGCCCCTGCTTGTCCATGCTGAACCGCGGGAGCTTGGTGATGTCCGGCCAGACAATCTTGGGTTTCTCGAAGCCTTGCCAATAGTCAACCGTGTCCTGAATCTCGTACCACTTGTAAGCCCCCGGCTTGCGGCCCGGCCAGTTCTTTCCGGCGGACCATTCCCGGGGCTTGGGCTCCAGGCTCGGACGGTGCGATTCAAGATACGCCAAGACGGAAGGGTAGTCTTCGATGCAAATTCCCCGGCGAGGAAAGATCAGAAACTCGCCCGACTGCTCCATGTACCACGGCCGCAGGTGCGTGCCCTGAACAAACGGCTTGATGATCTCCGTGCTTCGAGGATCATTCGCAATCAACTCATCGCGCAACTGGCCGCCAATGACAAATACGTCATTCGCCCCAGTGGTCACTCCGCGGAAGATATCACCGCAGTAATTCTTCAAGGGTTGCCCGCACTCCGCCAACTTCTTTCGCAGCGTCAGGACATCGTCCGTTTCAAGTTCCCATGCATCTGTCCCCAGGTGATCGGTGCGCATCGTTCGTGCTGCGGCGATTACTTCCGACAGGTTCTCGGGCGGACGACCGCTGACGAGCCACTTGAACAACCGCATCGGGCCTCCCGTTTGCCGCTTTGTGAGGACGGTGATCGTGGGACGGACCATCTCGGCGTCCTCAAACGGCTGGAATTCGCCAAAGTCGATCATCGACTCCATGGCCGCATTCTCGGCGAGGTATTTCCGCAGCGGCGCCCCGAAATTCGCTCGCACCCAACTGCCGGAAGTGATCAACGCCAACCGCCCGCCCTCGCACAGCAATCCCAAACTGCGCTCGTAGAAGTAGGTGAAAATGTCGGCGGTGCCGTGATAACTCTTGAACGTCGCTTCCCAATGGGGCTTGTACGGGGCGAGCCATTCCTGGCGAATGTAGGGCGGATTGGCGATCACGACGTCGAAGCCCCCGGCCGCGAAGACCTCGGGAAAGGCCGCCTGCCAGTCCAGGGCTTTCGGGTGAACGGCCGGATCGGTAACCACGCTGTTGCCGACTCGGATCGGATGATCCAAGCTCGTGAGGGCCTTGCCGCGCTCCGCCGTCTTAATCCAGAGGCTGAGGCGGCAAATCTCGATCGCCTCCTCGTTCAGGTCCACGCCGTAAAGGTTGTTTTCCAGGATCCGTTTGTCGAGATCGAACAGGGACCGATGGCCCCGCAATTCTTGCAGCCGGTCGTTGGATAATTGATAGGTGGCGTGGAGCTGGTCGAACGCTTCGATCAAAAACGCTCCACTTCCGCACGCCGGATCAAGAATGCGCACACTCGCCAATTCGTCTTGCCACGCCTCCCAGAAGCGAACAAGAGCCGCGCGCTCGGGCTTTTTCAGCTTATCGAGCACGTAAAGGCTCGGATTGTCCAACGCGGCAGCCGCGATCCCCTTCGCCGCCTGCTGCTGGCTCTGCCGCAGCCGCTCGAATCGGTCGCGGAGCACCCCGCCCAGCGCTTGCTCGATGATGTAACGCGTGATGAAGGCCGGGGTGTAGAAGGCCCCTTCCTTCTTGCGGCGGGTCTTGTGCTTCTCCTTGCTCTGCGGCTCCACCAGCCCATCCAGCTCGTTCCGGAGCCGTTCCAGATCGGTGATCGACTGCTCGAAGATGTGGCCCAGGATGTCCACGTCGATCAGCGTTGCCTGCCCGTTCGCCGGTGCATAGGCGGCGGCCTGGTGCGCCGGACGGTAGTCGTAATCGCCGAGTTCTCGGAAATACGCGCAAACCTCATCCGACACGACAAAGGCGTCGAGGATCGGATCCTCCGCAAACAGGCCGCCGTTGTAGGGATGGATGCCCAGGGCCGCATTGCCACGATTGACCGCCTCGAACAATCCGCGAAAGTTGTCCCAAATCGGCCGCGGATGATACGGATCCCGATGCGCATACGCCTGGCGGATCGTCTCCGTCGGCAACAGGCCGCGGTCCTCGCAGAAGGCGCAGAACAGAATGCGGTCGAGCACCTTCTGGGTGCATGTAAGCACTTGATGGCGCGAAACCTGGGGATTGTCGCGGGCAAGCTGCTCGAAGGCGTCCTGCCGCATGTCCGCGTATCGGACGTAGAACCCCTTCGTCAGATCGCGGCCAACCCGGGTCGACTCGCTCAACAGATCGTAGAAGTGGCAGCGGCCGACCTCGGGGACGACCCGCTCGGCGCCCAAAAGGAATACGAACCGCTCGAGCGCGTTGTCGCTATCCGCCAGTTCCTCCGTATCGAATCGCTCGTAGGTCCGAGAATCCGCGCCTTTATGGTAGAGCCGGGTTTGGCGGATCGACGTCACGATGATCCAATCGCAGGGCAGGTTGATCGCATACAGATAGCCCTGCTCGACCGCCGACTTCCGCCGTCCCGCGTACGGGCGATCCAACGGATCCTTCGGCCCCTTTCCCTCCACGGCCACCACGAAGTGATCGTCGCCCTTGCCGAACGCGCCCAGGACGGCATCGGCGAACTCGCCGTTCACCTCAACGTGTTTCTCTCGCGAGATCGTGTACCCGTCTGCGCCATCCGCCGGCCGGGTGTAGCCAAGAAGGGTCACAAAGAAGTCGGTGAGGAAGTCCGGCAGGAGTTCTTGTTCTTTGAACGCATCGGCACGTTCCGACCCGAGCAGATCGGCCCAATGCGTCAGCCGCGGGCGGAAGGCATCCACATGCGCCGGCAACTGGAATGCTGTCAGGCGCGTTCGGAGGACATCAGGGCGAAACAGCGGCTTGGCGTCGATAGGCACGGCTTACCCCACAGACGAACGGTGACGAATAAGCCGCCATTATAGGATGCCTTCGGAGCAAATCGGAACCCCTTGGCCCAAAGAACTCGCTTGACGATTCGCGCCGCACCGCTGATGATGTTTCAGAATACTGGACGTACGATCACTATTGCCGATAAGAGGCCATGAGGGCAGGCCGCCGTTTGACTTCAGCGACATTGGCTAACGTCAAACGGCTCTCCTTGATTTGGTGAGCGGGTGTTTCATTCGGTCCAAATATCCGCTGTGCGAGCGGTGACGGCGGGCAGCGGCGGCAGTGGTTCGCTGGGGACCGGTTCGTACCAGAACGTGGCCGCCGACCAGTCGTCTTCGGTCTCGACCAGTCCCTTGCCGCCGACATAGCCGATCTGCTGGATCGTAATGCGGCATTGGCGCTGCCACGCGATCGGGTCGGGCAGATGCCAGCGGTACATGGAAACAAAGTCTTTCTCGTTCAAGCTGCAGCCGTTGTAAAAGAAGGGCGTTTGCTGGATACCCCAGGATAGGCCGACGTAGTCCTCGCTGCCGGTCCCGACGATCGTGGCAAACTCCTTATCACCGTCCATGTAGACCTTGATCTCCCCTTCGCCCCACCACTGCTTCGGGTGCAGGTTGCGGATCCCGATTACCGAGCCAATGAATCTGCCTTTCTGGTTGCGCCGAGGCAGCAGTTCCAGATCTTGTTTTTCCGTGGTGGGATTCTCGCGCCGGAATAGGACGTGCAGACGACCGACGCCGTCGGGATGCGCGTCCCCGAGAGTGTAATCGATCTGATAGTACAGCGGAACGGCCTTCTCGCCCTCGTTCGTCAAGGTGATCTTTGCCCGCGCGGCAAAGGGCATGGGCAGCCAGAGGTTCATGCCGGCCTGCTGGCCAACCGAATGGACGGCGGAACAGTACGGCATCACCTTCCCGTGAGCGGAACCGAAGAAGTCGCCTACCGGGCACTCGATGCAGGGGTGCTTCTGATCGTCCCACCAGGCACGCAGTACCAGGCTGCGGAGGTTCGCCGGACTGCGGTCGGTGGTTATCCAGATATGGCGAATCGTGCCGCGACCTTCGACATTGGAAAGTTGGACCGTCTCGCCCGCGGCAACCTGCTTGCTCGGAGCGCCCTTGCGGCCCGGTCCCAGGTGGCTCGCCGCCTGTCCGCCCTGGCCGGGCGCCCCGGTCGGATTCTCGAACGAGATCGAGCGGGATTGCAGGCCCGTGTCGAGCAGGTACGGCTGGTGAATCACGTCGGGCTGCTGGCCCTCGGCCGCCAAAGAGGCGAAGACAACCAGTGCAGCCGCGAGGCTCGTCGGTGTCCAAGTACGAAGCAATACATCGAATCTCATGGCAGCGATCCTCGTGGGGAAGCGAAACAAGAGCGGATGGCGATCGCCTCGTTATAGCGAAACGCAGAGCGGGATTCAACGAAACGGATGGGAAGGCGACCAAGAAGGGGCCGGGAGTCTTTTTCCGCGTGCGGCCTCACCGCTGCTCGGCATGTCCGGTGCTCTCGCTTGCCGCGTGCGAAAAAGACTCCCGACCCCTTTGCGCACCGCGACTCGTTTGGAAAGCTACTCAGCCCCCGGCGGATTCTTCGGCAGCGCGAGCGAAAACGTCGTGCCTTCCGTTTCGCTGCTGCGGAAGAAGACGCGACCGCCCAGGTAAAGTTCGCCGAGGAGCTTCATGCTGTGGGTGCCGATGCCGCGCCCCGACTGCCCCTTGGTGCTGAACGAGCGTTGGAAGACCTGGAGCTGGACTTCCGGCGGCATGGCCGAGGCATTGTGTACGCTGAACTCGATCTCACCCGCTCCGTTTTGGCAACCGACGGTGACCGTTCCGCCGGGTTCCGTCGCCTCCAAGGCATTCTTGATCATGTTGACCAGGACGCGACTGAGGAGGCGGGCGTCGGTCATGACCGTTCCCGGCCGAACCCCTACCAGTTTCAGATGGCGATCCCGGGCGCACGGATGCTCTGAAAACGATTCGACAAGCTGCGTTAGAATCCCCGCGACATCCACGGGGACCATCTCAACGGCCAAGTCTCCCGATTCCGCGTAGATCAGGTCGCGGTGCGTTTGGATCTCTTCGAGCAATTGCTGCGAGACGGCGGCTAACCGACCGAGAAACTCTCGCGTCAGCTTCGGATCGGACCGCCCCCCGCTGAGAAGGCCAGCATACCCCTGGATGACGCCGACCGTGTTCAGCACATCGTGAAAAAAGGCGCGGCTAAGCACCGCCAGCCGCTTGCGATCACTGATGTCCTCGAACACGCAGATCGTGAACTGCTCGCCCATTACCTGGATGGGGTTCGCCGTAACTTTCAGATCGCGGGCCTCGCACGTCGGCGGACCGAGCCTCAGCCGCAGTTCCCGCTGCGACTGCTCGCCGGTGAGCATGCTGTCCAGCACGGCCCCGACCGCGCCGCAAGTGGTGCAATAGACCGAAGTGCCGCATCCGTCCGGCCCTTTTTCCACGTGCTGGCATCCGATCAGTTCTCCCGGCCGCTTTCCCGCAAACTCGGCCGTATCGCTGCGGAGCATCGACCGCAACGCCTGGTTGGCCGCGATCAGTTGGCGATGCCGGTTGACGATGATCACGGCGTTGGGCAGCGCGTCGATCACGCTCTGCACCAGCGGCGCCTCGGCGATCAATTTCACCTGCCGGGCGATCGTCGCGTCCGATTCCCTGCCCGCCGGTGGCGACCAGGTTCGATGAACCTGACTATCCAGCGGCGCCGAGTCGCGTGTATTCAAGGCATACGGGTTGTCTATCTCGTCCACCGGAGCCCTTCTGGTGCGAACCCTATTGCCCTTGTCGGACGACCCGCCGAAATCCGCCCCAGTAGCCGGGCTGCTGATCGATAGCGTCTTCTCTGCCGGTTCTATTGCTGAAGTTAGCTTCGAAAAGGCATCCGTTCCGCCGGCGCAGCGGGAGCGGGGCTGATTTCGAGCATTTTAGAGGCCAAGCCGTTCCGCGTCACCTTTGGTTGCCAGCATGGGGAATGGCGAGAAACCGGAACTCACCCAAATGACGCGGCAAGTTATACCACCACTGAAGGAGAGGTTCGGATTCTCCAGAAGGGAGCAAGCGGTGAGCAGGGCCAAGGCTGCGCGAGGGTGTGTTGGGAGAGAGGCTCGCCAAGGCATGATCCATCCCTGGCGGAGACGCAGCGGAGGCGGCCAGAACCAAGCCATCCAGCAGCACCGTCTCCCGCAACGGAAACGGCTTCGTCGGGCGGACGGCAGCGGCGAGTTGCCGCAGATCCGCGGCTTTTTCCCGGCAGAGGACGAGCACCGCGACCTCCGTGCCCGTCGGCCCCAATACCGGCAGAGCATGATCCTTTTGGGTGGGCGCCACGATTCCCGCAACCGGGACATCCTGAGAACCCGTTATCGGATAAAGGCGTTCGACCATGCCTTCGCTGCCGATCCAGAACAAATAGGCATATCTCGGCTCGTCCAGCGCGATGCGGAGCTGGACACTGTCGCCGGTGACCAGAGGGCCGGGCTGCTCGGTCAACCGCACTCGGCGGTCCGGGCTGCCTTCGCGGAAAACGTCGACCTCCCACTTCACCCCAACAGAGTCCGATTCCGAGCGACTGCCGATTCCTTGCCCGGAGGTTACGGCAACGCTGGCCGTTTGAGGTGCCGCGGGAGATTTACCGGCCACGGCCCACCAGCTAAAGCCGGCCAGGACAACCGCGGCGATGCTCAACGCGAACATTGCCGGCCAACCCGAAACCGGTCCGACCGCGCCGGCCATTGCTTTTCCGGGAGTAACCGGAACTGCGTCTTCCCAGCCCATCGCCGCGCGGAGCGATACGGCCACCTCGCCGGCGGTTGCGTACCGAAACGATGGATTCTTCTGCAAGCATCGCGTGCAGACCATTTCCACCGCCGCGGGGATGTCCGGCCGGAATGTGTGTGGTGGCGGCGGCATCTCGTCGGAGAACAAGCGGGTGAGTGCCTCCAAGGGATGGGCCGCACGAAAGGGCGGATACCCGGTCAACAGTGCATAGAGCAACGCGCCGAGGCCGTAGACGTCGGTCGCCGGACCGACCTGTCCCCATTGCGGGGCTGCCTGTTCCGGCGCCATGTACTGTGGAGTGCCGACGATCTCGCCGTCGACCGAGAGATCCGGTTGCTGGCCCTGGAAATGCTTTGCCAGACCGAAATCGGTGACCAACGGGCGGCCTTCGGCAGTCAACAGGACATTGCTCGGCTTCAGATCGCGATGAATGATTCCTTGTTGGTGAGTGTGCTGGATGGCGTCGGCCACGTCGGCCACGATGCGTGCGGCTTCGTCGATCGGCAAAGGCCCCTCTCGCAGCCGCTGCTGGAGACTCTTTCCTTCGATGAGATCCATCACCAAGAAGTAACCGCCATCGGGACAGCGTCCCAGGCCATGGACATCGACGATGCTCGGATGACGCAATCCCGCCACGGCGCGCGCCTCACGAAGAAATCGCCGCGCCTGCTCCCGGTTCAAGTCGGAGGGCTGCTTGAGGATCTTCAACGCTACCGGCTTGCCCAAGCTCTTCTGGATCGCCCGAAACACCTCGCCCATCGCGCCGCTGCCCAGGCGCTCGTGGATTTCAAAATCGCTGAACGGCAGAGGGGCCTCCGGGTCGGACACAGCCGGCCCGGCATCGAGGCGCGAGGCGGCGGTGGCCGGTGGTTCGGCCTGCGTGGGCCAATTGGCGTCGGGATCGGTCAGGGCGTCGGCGAACCACTGGGCCACTTCGCGCTGGCGGGAGAGGGGGCCGTCGAGGTCGGGAAAACGTTCGGCGAAACTCGCCGCGTCGAAGGGCTCGTTTCGCGCCGAGCGAGCCCGGACCTCGCCGTAGACCAGATCGAGCCGCAACTCCCGATCGCCGGCCAATTCCGGCCAGGCTTCAAGATATTGCTCCGCCGGGATCGGGCACTCCGCACGCCAGCGATACGCCTGATCGATCAACAAGACGTCGGCGACTTCGCGGAGGGACAAAACGCCCTGGGCCTTGAGAAAGGATCGCACATCGGGCGGTCCCTCGACGGCTTGCCATGCGACGGCAAAACGGTCCGCGAGCGTTGAATCCGGCGAAACGTCGGGGAGGTTCATTGCAGATCCTCCAGACCGAGTTCCTCGGCCACCCGTGCCAACGCCCGCTCGTACTGTTTACGGACCGCTTCCGGTCCGGATGCCTCGCCCAATTCTTGCGCGATCTCGGCCCAGGTCTTCTTCTGCTGCCGCAATCCCAGGATCCGGTTGGGACGGTCCCCCAGTCGCCGCTTGATCTCGTCGAGCAGTTCCGCGTTGGCGACCAACTCGCTCGGTGTGGCGTCGGAAGCTGCACTTTCCACGCAATGGGTGTGATCCGAGGAGATGTTGCGACGGACGTCGCGTCGCTGGGCCGTCCAGTGGCGGGCCAGATCGGCCACGCGGCCACGGACGATCTTCTTCAACAGCCCGACCAACTCCTCCGACCGCTGGATCTCGTATTTGCCGGACCAGAGGCCGACGAGAAACCGCATCATCACCGACTGGCAGACGTCGCTTTCACTGACGATCTGGCGCAGGCGGGCATCGAGCAGCAGAAAGCGGATCTCGCGACGAACCGCGTCCTGATACTGTCCGAGAAACTCCTCGACCGCGGCCGCATCGCCGCCGCGCACGCGCTCGATCAATTCGGAGAATGTCGACGGATTCATCGTGCGCCGCGTTGGAGAAAAGTCTTCAAAGACCGCCGTACAGCCAAAACCGCCCTGCCGCCTCGAGGCCGGCCCTCTCGGTGGATTGCTGCGTCTTGCGAGCATTCTACTTGGCCCCAGCGACTTGGCAAACCCCGAGGCCCCCGGACGGCGGGCTTGTGCGGCGATCGACACCATAGTGGACCTTTCTCCCGTTCGTCAGACTCTCCGGCCCGACACGGCGCTAGGGGCCTTCGTCCGCAACTTCTACGCGCCGTGCGCGCATGTCTGGCTCGTTTAACCGCAACGGCCAACAGCCTGCGCGGGGGGCGGCGAGAAAACCCGCCTCGGCACATCCCGCGCAGGCCGTTGGCCGTTGCGGTTAAACTTGTTGGGTTGCGGCTCAACGGTGTTTGGGTCAGGCTGGAAAGCCTGACCTACACCGAACCACCGCGAAACAGCAGCCGCGCTGCTTACTATTTCGATGTTGCGTCCCACCGCAGCACCGCGGAGAACCATGAATCGTCGTACAGCTTCTGCGGACGCTGGCGGCGGCTGCCGCGTGTCTGAAAATACATCTGCTCGAGAAACAGTTCATCGAGTATTGGTCCACCGTCCGCCGAGCGAGTCCGCGGCAGACGCGATTGGGCAAGGCGATGAAATTCGTTGGGTTCGCGGGTGGCAAGCAGTATCGCATAGTGCGTTCCGGACGGAGGCGTACAGCGGTAGGGGTCGCTGATCCGCGTCGCGCCGGCAGCCAGTCGCTGCTCGTCGATCAGCCCGTCGCCTGCCTGGTAGGGGAGCACCACCTGGATCTCCATGTCGGGATCGACAACAAGCACGGTCACGTAGGCCGGTTTTCCCGCCGCTTCGCCGTTGGCGGCCTCCAAGGCGAACAGATCGTCCTCGCGCATGACCAACGAGCCGGTTGCATCCGACCGCCACGGTTCCGTGTGGCGGATCTGCAGCGCATCGTCCAACTCCACGGAGAGCAGACGCAGATCGACCCGGAGATCCGAGCTGCGCCGAGCGGCCTGGCTGGCGGCAACGCGGATCAGGTTTCTCGCCCGAGCGATCCGACGGAGGTAATCGGCAATTTGCTCGGCTGCATCGACCGGACCCCGTAGATCGATCGGTCCCCATCCACCGCAGAGCGATTCGGGCACATCTCCCCGCGTTCGGCCGACACGCTGAGAAAGTGAAGCGATACCGATCGCCGGAAAGACGGCCGCATACGACCCGTCGAACCGGATTACCACGTCACAGGCTTCGTTTTCTCCGGTCCAGCGAAGCCATTGCGATTCGTCCAGACTCTTGGCCGATTCGATCCCTGCGCGGATCGCTTCAGGAACCCCGGGCTCTCGGGGCAACAGCGGCGGACCGTCGCTCTCGTTTCCGGTCGCGCGGACCACTCGCACCCGCATCGAGAAATCGCCATGCTGATGGAATCGCTCCACGGCATATCCCTGGCGAAACGAGAAAGGAAGCGTCTGAGCGATTCTCTCTTGCCGCTGATCGTCCCAACGAAAAACCCTCCCTTCGGCCGTCGCGCCTTCGACCTTGTCGATTTCGAGCCAGCCGAGCGAGGTCTTTTGCAGTCCCGTTTTGCCGCCGGCGATCCAGTCGATCTGCTCCGGATTCTCGTACAGCTCAAAAAGCGAACCGGAGGTGATGCCAAACAGGCTTCCGGCGATCAGATTGGCGCGGCTGCGATCGTTGCCTGCCGGCTCGACACGCCAATAGGGTTTTCGGTCATAGGCTTCATCCACCCCGAGCACCGCGCCGCGAACCGTATCTTGGTTTCCCTCCAATTGCGGCGTTGGCGACTGAACAACCGCCTCTTGCCGGTAGCGGCCAATGACCGCGCTTCGCAACAGCTCGTAGGAGAGCGATGAGAGCGACGGCTGCTCGGCAAGCACGCGTGTGAGGAACCGCGTCAACAGACCGTGGCTACCGTCGCCGTCCCGATACTCCGGCTCCACCTCATTGGCGCGGCATGCGGAGAGGAAGACAACGTCGTCCGGCAGATGTTTCCGGACAATCCGGCGCTGAGCCCCGGATACCGGCAAGGCGGGCGAGAGACCGCGGTCGAGCTTGCGGATCTTCGTCGCCCCGCGGACGCCGGTGCCGGAATGGCAGCAATCGAGCACAACCCAGACTCGCGACGGCGCCGCGGTGCGGATTTGCTCGAAAAGGCGATTCAGTTCGTCGTCGCGAATGTCCTCGTCCCCCCCCTGCTGTTGAGCATCATAGGGAACAAGCGTTTCATCCAAGCCATCTTCCTCGTCGCAGTCGGGGTGCCCCTCTGGTTGGTCAGGCATCTGGGATCCGTGACCGGAGAAATGGAATACTACTTGCGAAGGAACTATGGACACCATTGAGTGGGCATGCGCTCGTTCAGCGAGGCTGACCAATTCCTCTCGAATCCGCTGGCTGGTGGCCTGCCGGTCGGCGAGCGTTACGATGTCCTCCGACTGGAACTGGAACCGCTCGATCAGGAGTTGGCGCATCGCCCGCACATCGTTGACTGCCCCGTCCAACTGTTTTGCCGGTCCGAGGTTCGGGTATTGCCCTACCCCCACCAGCAGCGCAACCCGTGCCGAAGGTTCCACTGGACGAGTGCGATCAGCCACCACGGTGGCGGGCGGCATGAGGCCGGCAAAGAGAATCAAGGCCGGCACGACATACGCTTCCGATTTGCGTCTTCCGCCCATGCCTGACCTCCCGAACCTGTCGACTCGCCTTGTGTGGCCCCCACCCGTTTTATCGTAGTCGAGCCTGGAAGCGGACACCGCCAAGACGCGAAAGGCACAGAGATGGCTCAGATTCCAAAACGGCGGCGGAATCGTTGGGACCGATGCCGAGCGTACCAGTGCCGCTTGGCGGGGGTGCCGGTGTGGCGTCGTTTGCGTCGTCCGTCTGGCATGACAAGCTCCTTCCACCGAGCAGGTCGAATCGCATGTCTCTACCTTTCTCATGACCGGACGGCCGCAGATCCCGACCTCCTTGGGTCTATGCGTTTTGCTGTTCTTGCACCGGACCGAAATGCTCGCCCCACTCGGCCGCCAGCTTCTTGCCCAATTCAAGCAATTGCCGCTGCTCGTCGTCGGAAAGCGGTTGGAAGTTTTTCACCATCTCGACGTTGTGACGGATCTGTTCGGCGCTATGGACCCCCAGATCGGCCGTGGCGACTCCGGGCAAACTCAACGCATAGCGCAGCGCGGCCGGCACGTGCTCCTCACCGATTTGCGGACCCTTGACGACCTTATAGTTCATGCCCGTCACGCCGCCGTACACCTTCATGGCCACAATCCCGACATTGTGCTTTCGGGCCGCCGGCAACACGCGTTCCTCAAAGTTGTAGGTATGACGGTCGACCGGATTGACGGCCACCAGCAGCACGTCCACCTCGCCGCTCTCGATAAACTCCGGAAAACGCGAAGGGATATTGTGGCCGGAAATACCGACGAATCGGCACTTGCCGGCTTGTTTCTGCTTGAGCAGCCAGGTGAAGACGCCTTCGGGATCCATCGCGCCTTTGATATCGAGGTTGCCCAGGCCGTGGTAGTAGAGCAGGTCGATGCACTCGGTCTTGAGGTGCCGGATCGATTGAGCCAGCGATCGTTCGGCCTCCTCGATCGTATTGGCGAAGACCTTGGTGGAGAGAAAGACATCTTTGCGGCGCTTGCCCAGGGCGAGCCCCACGCCCTCCTGGGAATTGTTGTATCGCTCGGATGTGTCAACTGCATTGACCCCCTCGTCCAGCGCGATGTTGACCAACTCGGCGATCTTCGGCGGCGGAAAACTGCCGCAGGGGGCCGTTCCTAAGGTGAACAACGTGACGGGTACGTTCGTCCGACCCAGCACGCGGCGCGGAATTCCGTCAGGGATCCCGGACGTGGTCGGCTCAGCCGACGCCATCGTGGCCATCGCCGGCGTCCCTAGAACGACCGCCGTGGCAGTCTGTCC
Organism: Rhodopirellula sp.; assembly: GCA_012728855.1. Taxonomy (GTDB): domain Bacteria; phylum Planctomycetota; class Planctomycetia; order Pirellulales; family Thermoguttaceae; genus JABWBD01. The sequence continues at coordinate 37,620 of JAAYEH010000311.1, forward strand.
CGTGCGGCGGACAAAGGATCGGCGCGAGAAAATGCCTCTGTTGGATTCAGTCACAGTAAAGCCTCCGCATAGGGGTAGGTTTGTATTGCTTGTCGACACGCGGCTTGTACGTCACGCTTTCTAGCCTGACGTACTCTGAGAATTCTAAGGGAGAGCCTCCCCGCCGTCCATCGGCGGCTACTTCGAGCCTTCCGCAGACGGCTTGGCTGAAGTGTTCCCCAACCTGTTATGCAGTTCGTGGACTTTACCGACGATGCGTTCTTCCAGCGTCGGTTTCCAGGGGCAGCACTGGGCCTCGTAGCCACCCTCTTCGAGAACGCGGGCGCTGGCGATATAGTCGTCATAGGAATTGGAGTAGCCCGCGACCCAGATGGCGGGGCCGCCTTCTTCGGCGAGTTCGCGTTTCAAACGCAAGGCGTAGTCCACTACGACTTCTTGTCCCAACGCCACAATCGCCAACCCATCGCCGAAGCGAATGATCTGGACGGGATAGGCGCAGTCGGGACGATTCGGCGTGGCCGATTCCAGATTGACCATTTCCAACACGCAACGGAGCGGACCGGCAAGCGGTCGCTGATGCAGCGGGGTGCGTTGTCCAACTTCCAACGCCGCTTCCACCGCTGTGGCCAGCGAACGGCCGTGCTTCTTGGCGTAGTCGAGTTCGCTGCGGGGGTAGGGATTCTGGTCCGCGCTGCAGCCCATCAGGAACATCGCGGTGGCACCGGGATGATCCTTCTCGAAGTATTCCTGCGCGTAGCCGGCGTAGTCGCCAAGCCAACGGAGGAAGCCCATCGTGGTGTTGTGGCAGGTGTAGCCGAACAACATGGCGCGAAGTTCACCGCCGGCGCCGGCAACGCGGAGAACGGGCACCGTATGATCGACCGGCCCATCGGGATTGGGATGGTTGCGGTAACCGTTCGCGGTCGGAGTGCGGCGATTCATGGCAAACCCGCAGCGGGCCCGGCAGTACGAAAGCGATGCCGGTTGAATCTGCTCGATCGCTTTGCCCACCAGATCGACCAGCGTCACCGTCAGCGAGTCGAAATAATCCTTGGCTTCATCGCGCCCGTAGGCGGGCCCGCAATGCGTGTGCGACGCGTTCATCAGCAGCGCCTCCGGCGGCAACTGATACTTCTGCTCGACCTGCTCGGCAACGGCGGTCCGCAGCCGATCGATCACTCCAATGAGATCCATCGAGAGGATCACGACGCGGTTGCCATCGGCGTCTTCAATAGCCAGCGCCTTGGCGAAAAGATCCTGCTCGGTTCCTTCGGCCGGATCCTTTCTCCCCGCGTACCCGGCCATCCGCAGCGGGATCTGGGGCGTAATCACGGCAGACGCCACACCGGCCTTCCACGGCGGCGCGGCAGCTTGATCCTCGGCGGCACGGGCTGACACGGCCGGAAGCACCGCCAACAACAAACAGAGTGCGAGGTTTCTCATCATCGTCTCTCCTGTGGCTTTCTCGTTAACGATCAGGGTGGCGGGAGCGGTCTGAGAGGCTGTCCGGAAACGGGGACAGGCACCCTACATCTTGTACAAGGACGCGACCGAAAACACAACATCCGGGAGCCAGTCCCCGTTTCCGGACAGCCTCTCAGCGGTCGCAGTCGAACAGGGGCAATTTGGCCTGCGGTCGGTGACGAATCTGCCACAGCCGAAGCAAGGCGAGCATGAACGTGTCACCGTTGGTGACCGCCTCATAATGGTCGTGAAGATGGGAGGCTTTCGGCAGGGGGCAGTTGTCGTCGAGAAAGAACCGAAGGCCCTTCTCGGCAAAATCGGCGGCGCCGCCGAGGTATTTCTGCTCGCCGGACAACTCGTAGGCGTTGAGCATCAGATGAATGGCGCTGCCCATCGTGCCGGGCCAGAGGGGTTCGCCGAGCGTGATTTCTCGCTGGAGATAAAGGTCGGCCGCTTCCAGGACGGCCCGTCGATAGACATCCCGTTTTACCTGGCGGTAACGGAGCATCCACACGTTCGCTTGGCCCGCCAAGGGGCTGCCGCCGTAGGCGTTGGACCAAAGATTGCCGCCCCCGCTGCCGCCGTAAGCTTTGGCGAAAATGTCGTCGTTGGTTGCGGCCACCTCGCGCAGTCTGCCGGCCACTTCCGTGGGCGTCTTGGCGGCGGCGTTGCCCAGCGAGACGGCCAGCGAGAGGTCGTAGTTTCGCCGGCCACCTTGACGTTTGGAGCCACCGGTCAAGTAGCCCCCTTCGTGGAGACGTGCCCGCTCCAGGCCGTCGAGCACCGTGAGAATTGCGTCAAGAAAGACATTATCTTTGGTCTTTTCGTATGCCGTCGCCCAGGTCTCGATGTAGAAACCGCCGTGGCGCGCATAGGGCGCCTCGGTCCCCGGGCCATGCGAATCGATTGCCGCATGGCGGGAAAAGTCGCCGGTTGTCTGATCGCCGATCTGGTGCTCCCACAACCCCAGGGCAAAGCGGCGGCACGACTCGGGCGCCAATGGCCAACTCCGCTCCCACAACAGCCACGGTCGATAGAACTCATGGGTCTTTCCCGACGGCTTGTCGATGGGCTTCTCCGTGCGGAAATCCCATCCCGCGTGTTCGCCCCACCAGAAGAGGCCCGTGGCCGGACTCTGGCAATGCTTCAAAAAGAACGCGAGCGAACGGTCCGCTTCATTGGCGTAACGAGACTCGCCGGTGAAATCGGCCAAGGCGTAGAGAACCTGATAGAGGTTTTCGCAGTGCTGCGGATTGCCGCCGGCGAGCATGCGGTCGTGCGGGCGAACGCCCCACAATTCGCGAGGGATGGCTTCGACGTTCTCGAGTGCCTCGCCCTCAAGCAACCGCATGGTCCCGCGATCCAATGCCTCGGCGAAAAGCGGTGACGGCTCACTGCCGTAGATATCGCGGCCATGAGCGATCATCGCATCGGCATACGAGCGCACGATCTTCAGGTAGTCGGGCGGCTCGTCGCCCTCGATGATCGAACTGGTGCAGAGGGCGGTCCATACAAGGCAGGCGGCCAACGGGCGTCGCATGGCGGATGTCTCCCGGCGGGTTGGCGAGGTGGGTCCGCCACCATTTTGACACACCCGTGCCAATAGTCAACGCAACGGCGTCCTTGGCATGGCAAGCAGGCGGGTGGCTGATTGATTTCCGCCGGCGGGTCGGGTACTACTTATATGCCCGGCGAACGTACGGCTCGTCGAGGTAGCCAAGACAACGGTCCACGGCGCCCTGAAAGTCCACGATTTACCGGATCTCGTTGGAATGATTGACACGAAACTGACCATTTTGGAGCCCGGCGACGATGGCTGAAAACGAACCGTCCTATGCCCGTGGAGCGGTCCATGGAAACGTACTTGTCATCACGGTCATGGTCGAACAACTCCGCGATGCCAACACTTCCTACGCGTTGCGCGATGAGATGCTTCGGCTCGTCGAGGAGGCGAAGACCAACCGGGTTATCATCGATCTGAAAAATGTCGCCTTCCTGGGCAGCATCGGGCTGCTGGCCCTTTTGGCTGTGCGGCGGCGGTTGGAGGGGGGCCGGATCGTGATCTGCAACATGTCCTACGCGATCCGCAGCGTCTTCGATCTCTGCCGATTGATCGCGGAGGGGCCTTCCGCAACGGCTCCTTTCGAAGCCGAGTCGTCGCTCGATGCGGCCCTGGACCGCCTTTCCAAGGAGAGCCCGACTGGCAAGAAGTGACGTGGAAGCCTGGTCTGGGTCAATCGCCACCTTCTTGCCGCAATGGCCGCAAGACCGGAGACGCGTCACGCCCAGCCTCTTGCCGACCGGAGCGAATCAGTTCCGCGGCGCCTTGACGAATGAGTTCTTCGGCGACTCGCCGTCCCAGGTCTTCCGCAGCCGCCGGTTCACCAGCCAGCGCGATCTGCAAGCGGCGGGTTCCATCGCGATCGAGAACGCGGCCGGTAAGAAGAAGCGAGTCTTGCTCGACCCTGCCCCAAGCGGCGATGGGCGCAAGACAACCGCCCTCAAGCATGGCCAGCATCGCTCGCTCCGCCCGGACCGCTGCGTGCGAGGCGGCGTCGTCGAGCGCGGCGAGCGCGCTGCGCGTGATCTCGTCATCGGTGCGCGTTTCCAGGCCGAGCGCGCCCTGCCCGACCGCCGGAAGACTGATCGAAAGGGGCAGCAGTTCCGTGATACGATCGGCCAGTTCCAGCCGGCGGAGTCCGGCCTCGGCCAGTACAATCGCGTCGTAGTCGCCCGCGTCGACTTTGCCAAGACGTGTATCGACGTTGCCGCGGATTTCCCTGGTTTGGAGGTCCGGCCGGTGGTAGAGCAGTTGAGCACGGCGGCGAAGACTGCCGGTGCCGACCACGGCGCTGGGCGGCAATTGCGCCAGCGTGGTTCCGTCGCGCGAGACCAAGGCGTCGCAGACCGGCGCCCGCTGGGGCACCGCGGCCAAACAGAGCCCCGCGATGGGTTCGGTCGGCAAGTCCTTCAGACTATGGACGGCCAGATCGACCTGGTTTTCCAGCAAGGCCCGCTGAATTTCTTTCGTAAACACGCCCTGGGCGCCGATCGACTCCACCGGCCCTTGTTGCTGGACGTCGCCACGGGTGACGATCGGAACGAGTTCGACGTCGACGCCCGCCTCCGCCAGCCGGGCGGCGACCCACTCCGCCTGCCATCGTGCCAAGGCGCTGCCGCGCGTTCCGATTCGAAGACGGGGTCGGGAAACCATCGTATTGATCACGCCCATTTTCTCGGGTCCGCCGCTCAAACGGCGTCGTCACTTTCCGCCCTCGCCACGACGGCGACGGCCACCATGTCCGCTCCCGCCCGCCTCAAAACGCTCGCCGCCTCGCTGGCGGTCGCCCCAGTGGTCAGAACATCGTCGACCAGCAGAACTCGTGCCCCCTGTACATCACACGCGGCGCCGACTTCAAACGCTCCGCGGACGTTGTGGAAGCGTTCGCCGGGCGCCAGGTCGGGCTGGAGGCGGGTATTGCGGCGGCGGCGGAGTAGTCTGGGCGCAAAGGCCGTTCCCAGGCCGCGTGCGATCTGTTCCGCCAGAAGCTCCGGGCTGTTCGTCTTTCGCATCGCCCGGCGGAACCAGTGCATGGGTACCGGAGCGACCCACTGCGGGCGGAGTTGCGTCAGCTTTTCCTTACGCCGCAGCACCAGCAGTTGGCCCAGGGCACAAGCCAGCGGTTCTCCGCTGGGCCGTTTCATTTTCAGTACCGCTGAGCGAAGCTGATCGCGGTAGACTCCCAGCGGCACCACGGTGTCGAAATGGAAACGCCGCCCACGACAGCCGACACAGGGGGCCATGGCGGAAGTCCCCGAAGGGACCGGGGCTCCGCATCGATCGCAACCGACCCATTCCGCGGGGCCCATCGCCTCAACGCAATCGCCGCAGAGAAGCGGCCTGTCCGCAGGATGCTCGCAGCCCAGGTCGACATCGCAACACGCGCAGCGAGGCGGAAAGAGAAGATTCACGCCAGCCGCGGCCCAATCGGTCGAGGCCCGCCGCAGCCCCCGCGCCGCACGCCGCCAGGCTTGCCTGAGCAGTGGTTGCTTTGCAGAGGTCATGGCCGGATGGGGGTTGGGAAGATAATGGAGAGTTAAGAGTCCGGAGTCGAGAGCCAAGCGAATGGTTGGTTTCTTTCGCCGATGCACAGCGGCGGGCCGCGGCCATCATAGCACGATTTCGCGGCGAAGACGATGGTAGGTTTCCATCGCATCGGGGAACGGCGCCAGCGCGCGGTCGAAAATCCCCAGGGTATAGGCGATGGTCATGCCGTAGTTGCAGATCGGAACTCCGGCTTGCCGGCAGCGGAGCATCCGGGTAAGCACCTCCCGGCGGTTCCACATGCAAGCGCCGCAATGAACCACAAGTTGGTAGTCGGCCAGATCGTCGGGAAAGTCGTGGCCCTGGGTCGCGTTGATTTCCAGATCGCCGCCGACGTATTGCTTCAGCCACCGCGGGATCTTCACCCGCCCGATGTCTTCACCGATGGGATGATGGCTGCACGCTTCGGCGATCAACACGCGGTCGCCCGATTTGAGCCCTTCGATGGCGAGCGCCCCCTCGACGAACTGGCTCAAGTCCCCTTTCTGCCGCGCGAAGAGGATGGAGAACGAAGTCATCTTCACATCCGGCGGCGTGTCGGCCGAGACTTTCAGAAACGCCTGGGAATCGGTCACCACCAGGGCCGGTGGCCGGTTGAGCCGGGCCAGCGCGTCGCGGAGTTCTCGCTCCTTGACGACCATCGAGTAGGCGTCGCCATCGAGCAATTCGCGAATGGTCTGCACCTGCGGCTGGATCAGCCGGCCCTTGGGAGCCTCCTTGTCGATCGGCACGACGAGCACCGCGAGTTCACCCGCCGGGACGAGATCGGAGACGATGGGCGGAGTGTTGATGAATTCCTCGGGGGCGGCAGCGATGAGGGCCTCGCGGAGTTCGAGAATCCCGCGACCGGCGGTGGCCACGGTTTCCAACCACGGGGTCTTGGCGGTCTTCAGTTCGTCGATCAACGCACCATGCGGCCGGCCGAGATCGGCCTTATTGAACACCGCGATGGCCGGAATCCCGCGGCTGCGGAGTTCCCGGACCATGAGTTCCTCGAACTCACCCCACTCGCCGGCACTGGCGACGACAACGCCCACGTCGGTGCGGTCCAGTACCTGCCTGGTCCGCTTCACCCGCTCTTCGCCCAGCGCGCCGGCGTCGTCGATCCCCGCCGTGTCGATGAAAAGGACCGGTCCGATGGGCAACAGTTCCATCGGTTTTTCGACCGGGTCGGTCGTGGTGCCGGCAATCTCCGAGACAATGGAAACCTGCTGCCGCGTCATCGCGTTCAATAACGATGACTTGCCGGCGTTGCGGCGTCCGAAGAGGCCGATGTGCAAACGGAAGCTCTTTGGGGCAGTGCGCATGGGTGGTAAGGTTTAGGCCGATGGAATACCAGGTCTGGCGTTTGGACGCCTCATAGGATTATTTCATTATTCTATCGTCTCGAAATTCGGCGCAGGCAATCTATTGACGTGGAACGGCAAATTCACCGCGAAGGCGGAGAACCTGCCCATCCTCCTCGAGACGCCCGCGGAGCGCGGCATACTCCAGTTGCTGCACCGCAACGTCGCCGTCGATCGCCAGGCGGGCGTCGACATGTAGCGCCACACCGGACTCGCGCGCCATGGCGTTGAAGAGCCGCTCGGCACCTCCAGCGCAGTCGTCGGCCGTGTGCGGAAAAAGACTCCCGACCACCATTTCGCCCCGCAAGCCCTTTGATTGCATGCGCCCTGCCGGCGTGCTACTCTGAAGACACACGTCACCTTGTAACCTGCCAACCGATTATTGCCCGCGCTCAAAGGAGAAACCCATCTCATGAACCTGTTCAGCCGAGGGTTGCGGGTCGCGGCACTGCTGCTGTGGATGTCGGCCTGTCCTGCCGTCGCCGTGGAGAAACAGTTCACGCTGACCGTGAAGGCCGGCACGCATGACCACGCCAACGTACCGGCCGTCGTTACACTCCAACTCCCCGCAGCTCTGGCCGGCGCCCGCTCGGCCACGCTCACCTGCCCTGCCGGCAACAAGATCGCGGGCCAACTGACCGCGCCGGAGTTGCTCAACGGCGCAGTGGCGGCGGAAGGAAGCGTCGTCCGCGAATTGCACTTCATCCTGCCCAACCTGAAGCGAGAGGCGGCGATGTCGCTCAAAGCCGTCATCTCGACCGAACCTGCCGTCGAACCCGGCTTCGCCTGGAAAGAAGCCCCGGGCGAGTATGCCGAATTGAGCTTCGACGGGCGGCCCGTCATGCGTTACGTCTCGAAGCCCTTCGACGCCACATCGAAAGAGAGCAAGGAAGATACCGGCAAGCCGTTTCATCACCTCTACGATCCGCGAGGCCGGCGATTTGTCACCAACGGCGGCCCGGATGGGCTCTATCCGCACCACCGCGGTTTGTTCTACGGCTTCAGCAAGATCAGATACGGCGATTTGACGGGCGTCAACACATGGGCGGGAGCGGATACGGGGCACCAGGAACACAATGCCTTTGTCGCCCAGGAGGCCGGACCGGTGCTCGGCCGGCATCGGGTGGCCATCGATTGGGTCGGCCCCGAGTCGGACGTCTTTGCGGTGGAGGACCGCGAGATGACGGCCTACCACGTTCCCGGCGGCATCCTCGTCGAATTCGCTTCGCGGCTGTCGAGCAAAGTCGGTGCAATCAAGCTGGACGGCGATCCGCAACATGCCGGGTTTCAGTTCCGCGCGGCCAACGAGGTCGCCGAAAAGACTGACAAGCAGACATGGTACTTGCGACCGGACGGCAAAGGCGCTGCCGGCGAGACCCGCAACTGGGACCACAAAACCCGCGACCCGGCCTGCGTGAATCTGCCGTGGCACGCGTGCAGCTTCGTGCTCGGCGGACAGCGCTACACCTGCGTCTACGTCGACAAGCCGTCCAATCCTAAAGAAGCCCGCTTCAGCGAACGGAGCTACGCGCGCTTCGGCTCCTACTTCGAATACGAGCTGGAAGAGGGCAAGGATTTGGAGCTGAACTATCGCATCTGGCTCCAGGAAGGCGAGATCGCGCCGGAAACGGCCCAAACGCTGAGCGACGATTTTGTCGATCCGGTCGAGGTTGTGGTAGAGCCGTAGCAAACTGTCTTGGATCAATGTGTCGGAAGCGTGTATTGATAGTCCCCCTACCCATCGAGGTTCAGCATGACAAGAATCACGACCCTGGCTGCAGCGACTCTGCTGTTTCTCATTTCCGCCGCCGGTGTATCAACGGCGGCCGACAACACGCCTCCCGAGGACTTCGTCGCCCTCTTCAACGGCAAGGATCTCAGCGGCTGGAAAGGGCTGGTAGGCAATCCGAAAACCCGCGCCGCCATGACTTCCGAGCAACTGGCCGAAGCCCAGAAGACTGCGGACGACGAGATGCGCGCGCATTGGAAAGTGGTTGACGGGGCGTTGGAGTTCGACGGCAAGGGGAAAAGCCTATGCACCGCGAAGGACTACGGCGATTTCGAGATGCTGGTCGACTGGAAGATCCTGCCCAAGGGCGACAGCGGCATCTATCTCCGCGGCAGCCCCCAGGTCCAGATCTGGGATACGGCCGACCGACCCGAGGGATCCGGCGGGCTTTTCAACAACAAGATCCACCCCGCCAAGCCGCTGAAATGCGCTGACAAACCGATCGGCCAATGGAATACCTTCCGCATCAAGATGGTCGGCGAGAAGGTGACCGTCTGGCTCAACGGCGAACTGGTCGCCGACGCCGTCGTCCTGGAAAACTACTGGGAACGCGACAAGCCGATCTACCCGACCGGGCAGATCGAACTGCAGAACCACGGCAACACGCTCTGGTTCAAGAATGTCTACCTCCGAGAGATCAAGTAGGCGGCCTTCGCGTTACCTATAGTCCGGAATCTTGACAATCTCGTTCAGGAACAGCCGTCGGATGGCGTCGTAACCACGGATGTTCGGGTCTTCCAGATTCGAGGCGTACCAGTAGTGCGGATCCTTGGAGCGGTAGCAATCGCGCCAGAATTGGCGGCAGTGGATGCCGTGGCCCAGAAATGCCTCATGCATCGGCACGAGGTACACCGATTCTCGCTCGGCCGCACAGCGATGGATGACTTTCTGGTACGCGCGGTGGACGGCCAGGCCTTCGGACCAGGGTGGCAGGCCGGCCCGAGTGGCGTCGCCGATGCCGTCGGTCGGGTCGTAGATGTCGGCAAGGAAGACGAAGCAACCGCCGGGAAAGCGCTGCTCGAGTAGATCGATCATCTCGTCGAGTCGCTTCTCGAAACTGGCGATCCACGGTCGGGCAAGCTCCAGTGTAGCCCCATACATCGCGCCCTCGCGAGGCGGCAAACGGCCATAACTGTGGATCAGGTCATTGCCTCCGGTTGTCATGACCACCAGGCCGAGCGTATCCGCCTCCTGAGTTTTCAGACGTTCGCGAAGGTATGCGACATGCTCCAGCGACGTGGAGCCTGAGACAGCGATATTCCTGGCACTGAGATTCGGCAGCACCGCCGACAAGCTGATGCCTTGCATGTCCGAGAACTCGTCCGGCGGGTTCTCTACGAGACGGCCGAAGTAGGAATAGGGCTGCGTCACACCGAAACCGGCCGTCACACTATCGCCCACGCCGAGCAGCAAGACCTTTCGCGGCGTCCAAGGCAGGTTGAACGACTGCCGCGCGACCGGCGGCCCGGCGGGGCCCTCGCCCATCGGTAGCGAGAGCCAGTAGTGCCGATAGGCCAAACCGGCCAACAGGAGGATCGCACCGAACGAAGTCAAGACGATCAAGCGGCGTAGTTTGCACGAAAGCCGCTGCCCGGAATTCACTGTTTGGCCATTCATGCAAGGTCTCCTGGAACGATTCCGCCAGGTTTTGCGCCTTTTGTCGACGCCTGTTCCTGCGCCCCAATCGGAGTTGGCAACACTCCCATTCGTGACATTCTCGGTATGATATTGGCAATGCGAGCGGCGGTAAATACACTCTGGATGTCGTCCCGAAGGGTTGGCCAAGCCGAATACGGCTCCGGCCAACCGTACCGTTGGCAATCCGGGGGTGGCATAACTGAAGGGAACCCATGCGCAGCTATGGTGAGTGCTTCCTGACCGTCTACATTGTGCTCGTAGCCACCAACTCCGCGCAGCCACAAGAGTTCGCGGGGACGGGCGGAGATTTTGGCGGTCCTCTAAACGCTGCCCAACCGTTCACTTCTATGGGATTGATTGACGTCGAGAAATCCACTGCGCCGGCATTGGCAATGCATGCCGGCCGATTCTCGATTACCCATATTCGAGATCATGCGATTCTTCTTGATTCAGCCACGGGTCGGACATGGTATCTGAACGTCGGCGAGAACGAGGAAGGTGTTATTCTTCAATGGGTGCCGATTCCGCGGATGGGCCAACGTGCGCCGGAATCTCCGCAACCGCGAGCAGACCATCAAAACTCCGAAAGGGAAGATCACAAATCGTTCGATCCTTTCCAATCTCGGAACGCGGCTCAGAAGAAGTCGAAGCCGAAATAACGTTGCGCACGACTGCCAATTCTTTGGGCCGCACAGTCCGGCATCTATGCCGCGGGGCCTTTGGTCTAGTGCCAGCCACGGCGGAGTGGTAGACTGAGATGTCGTGGGATGTGAATTCAAGTGCCCGGGACTGGCGTCGGCCTCACCTACCGTCATGTGGATTATGCACTGAGGTGTGTAATGGGCATCGAAACTCCTTCTGACGAGTTACCGCTGGACCGCTATACAGACCGTCTCAGAAAAGTACTCTCCGACGCGAAGGCTCTGGCAGACGGTCGCAGGTCGTCATCCGTCGGTCCAGAGCATCTCTTCCTTTCCATTAGCCAGCCTGGCTGCGCGAATGAAATACTGGGCATGCTTGGATACTCCCTCAATGACCTGCAAGTGCAGTTCGACCAGTGCTTCGCAGGTTCCGACGCGGATCATGGCTTGGAGCCGCCGTACACCGATGTTTCCGTTGAGGTGTTTGACTACGCGAAGGACTACGCGAAGTCGCTGAAGCACGATTTCCTCGGCGACGAACATCTTCTCGCTGCACTGGTCGAGATTGAGTCACCGGTGGCGGCCTTTCTGCAATCACATGGTCTTTCGACTGGATCTGTTGAGCAAGCGGTGTTGAAGCTGCTTGGCCTTGGTTTGCCTGGCAAGTAATGCCGCATCCATGCCGGAACGCCTTCGGCGAGGTTCCGACGGCGAGGAGGTGGTAGACTGACTCGAAGTTCAAACTCAACAGGTGGCCGACATCGGCGTCGGGCATCCGTACCGTTGGACCACGCTGATGTCACTGTCCCAGCGAACCGACGCGATCGTGCGTTTCCTGCTTGCATTGTCGCTATGGTGCATTGCGGCATGGCGCAGCCCCTTTTTCGGGTTTGATGCAGGCGTACTTCTCGTTGGGGCTGCGACGGCCTGTGTCGTTCATTGGCAAGGCAGTTGGTCGTGGTCCTTTCTGACTTGCGCTGTTGTCAAGGCGTACTTTTTTCGCTGTATCGTGCTTTGCCTGATGGGAAGTGATACGGCAAAACTCATTGCCGTTCAAGATATTGGGATGGGGCTTGTTGCAGTTTCCGGCGGATACGCGGCACAGCGAGCACTTGGCAAGGACGCGGGGCGAGGCAACAGGACAGGCTTCCATCGGTTGGTCCGGGATGGGGTTGCGCCGAGCGGCAGTTCTTACGCAGACCTGGTGCTTGAGGATGTGACGGACGAGAGCCGAACAGGACGAAAAGGAGAAAACGCTATCTGGTCGCCGCTGCAGTTCACTTTAAGGGCGTTGAGTGTGTTCACTGTGGCCTGGAGCGGTTTGCTTGCCGTGGGCGTCATGGGCGGCATCGGCGCCGCCGGCGGCGTGCTGCTTCTGGCCATGTCCTGGTTCTTGGTCGTCGGCTTTGCGCGGCTCATTGCTTCCGGAACTCGCGCGGCCCAGTAGCGACAGTCGCGGACCACGACAGGATGCTGGAGCGTGCGGCAAGAACCGATATGCCTCATTGCCCAACGGCGCTTCGCCCGCTACGCGCACGCCGCCGGGTGTTGTGCAGACGGACGTGGATTAATACGGTTCCTCAGGAAGCCGAATTCCGACCCATTCACTTGCCCTACCATCCCTGAGAAAACGCACGTTGGAACCAGCAATCACCGCAGTTTTCACTCATGAACTCTGCCGAAGACCCTCTTAGCCGATTTCATTCAGCGATTAGCCCACACGAGGGGAGAAACTGCTCTTCCGTAACGCGGCGGCTTCGCTATACTCCCCACCCTGGTGAATTCGCGGGACCGTTCCAGGGTAAAGAATGCGAGTCGGCAAAGACCTGATTCTGGCGACCAGGGCGTATGCCAAGGACGACACCGCCAGGAGCTGGTGGGCGATCCTCTCCACCGTGGCGTTGCTCGCGGCGGCCTCGGCCGGAACTGTCGTCAACCTGCACTGGATCGGCCGGCTCTTGGCCTCGGTGCTGGCGGCCCTGCTGATGGTCCGCTTGTTCGTCATTTACCACGACCATCAACACCACGCCATTCTGGCGCGGTCCAAGGCGGCCAGGTATCTGATGGAACTCTGGGGCATCATCGCGATCACCCCGACCAGCATCTGGACGCATACGCACAACCATCACCACAATCACAACTCGAAGCTCCGCAGCTCCCACATCGGCTCCTATCCGGTGATGACCAAAGAGCGCTTCCTGAAAGCCTCGAGAAAAGAACGCTTTCGTTATCTTGCGATGCGGCACCCGCTGACGATTCTCTTCGGCTACCTTTCCATTTTTCTGCTTGGCATGTGCCTGGTCCCTTTCGTTGAGAATCCGATAGGTCACAAGGATTCCGGTTTGGCGCTGGCGCTTCATCTGGCGTTGTACGGCCTGGTGGGATTTACACTGGGCCTCTCGGGGATTCTCTTCACCCTCTTCATTCCGTTTTTCATCGCATGCGCAACGGGCTCTTATCTCTTCTACGCCCAGCACAATTTCCCCAGCGCCTTGTTTCGAGAGAACGGCGATTGGACCTATGCGGGGGCGGCGTTGGAATCATCGAGCTTCTGCCAGATGAATCCGCTGATGCACTACTTCACCGGCAACATCGGCTACCACCACATCCACCACTTGAACTCGAAGATTCCCTTCTACCGTCTTCCCGAAGTCTACGCGGAAATCCCCGAACTGCAGCAGGCCAAGACCACCAGCCTGCACCCTCTGGAGATTCTCCGCTGTCTGCGTCTGAAGGTGTGGGACAGCGATCTCGAAAGGCTGACGCCGCTGCCAAAGGCGGCGGACGCCACCGTTCGTGGGCGGGCAGGAAGAGGACAGGTCCACGTTTTCAGCCCGCGTCGTTGGCGCCGAAGTGCGTCGAGCCGGCGGAAAGTGGACCAGTCGCCGCCCGTGCGGTGAACCGTTACGCGGAAGGACGTTGAAGGTCTGTACCCCATCGGCGAGTTGGCCGAGGAATCGCGGGGGTTGATGGCCGGACGACGGGGCCGGTAGAATCAACACACGACACGGACTGGCCGACGGGCGGGGGGTGTCCGCCGCCGCGGCCGCCCGCGAATCCTTTATCCGAAGCGATCGCCCATGATGACCGATGTACGAGTTTTAATTGTTGCCCTATCGTTCGCTGCCCCGACGATCCTGGGTTGCGCCGGGGAGAGCAGCGCACCAAAGGATCCCATCCAGCCCGTTGCCGTCGTGCCGCCGGCGGCCGTTTCCCCGAGCGATCCGGCCGCGCCCAATCCGGCAGGCGAAGGCAGGAAGTTGGCGACATTCGTGACCAACAAGGGGACCATCAAACTAGAACTCTATGCCGACAAGGTGCCGAAGACGGTGGCCAACTTCGAGAAGCTGGCAGGGGAAGGCTTCTACGACGGCCTGAAGTTCCACCGCGTGATCCCCGACTTCATGGTTCAGGGTGGATGCCCTCAGGGCACGGGCACCGGCGGACCGGGCTATACCTTCGAGGACGAGTTCCATCCCAGCCTCAAACACGACTCGCCCGGCATCTTCTCGATGGCCAACTCCGGGCCAGACACAAACGGCTCACAATTCTTCATCACCCACGTCCCCACGCCTTGGCTCGACAACAAGCATTCCGTCTTCGGCAAGGTGATCGAAGGCATGGATGTGGTCAACTCGATTCGGCAGGGCGACGTGATGGAGAAGGTGAGCGTCGCCAACGAGTAACCCCGCTCGATGTCCATTCCGTGAGGAGGTTGTCCTATGTTCCCGAGCACTCGCCGGAGTTTTCTCCGACAGTCGGCCGCGCTTGGCCTGGGCCTCAGCGCCGGCCTCACCCATAGAGCCTTTGCGGTCAATGAGAAGATCCGCGTTGCCTGCATCGGAGTGCGTGGGCGAGGCAACTCGGTGATGAACAGCTTCGCGGCGGAGCCCGATTGCGCCGTTACGCACATCTGCGACGTCAACGAGTCGACGCGCGGGCAGCGCGGGAAAGAAATGAAAGAGAAGACGGGGCTGATGCCCAAGCTGGTCAACGACTACCGCTCTCTGCTGGACGACGAATCGGTAGACGCGTTCATGGTAGCCACGCCCGATCACTGGCACGCACTGCCCACCATCCACGGTTGCCTGGCCGGCAAGGACGTCTATGTCGAGAAGCCCGCCAGCCATAACATCCTTGAGGGCAAGACGGCCGTGGCCGCCGCGCGGAAGCACGGCCGGATGGTGCAGGTCGGCACGCAACTCCGCAGCGCGCCGTTTATGAAGGATGCCATCCAGTACATCCACACCGGCGCGCTGGGAAAGGTGATCTATGGAAGAGCCTGGGAAACCAGCCGCAACAGTGCCGTGCAACTCGTGCCCGACAGCGATCCCCCCTCGGATCTCGACTACGATCTTTGGCAGGGTCCGGCGCCCGAGCGGCCCTATAACCGGTCGATCGTCGGTGGCGCCTGGCGGTGGCTTTTTGACTACGGCACCGGCGACCTGGGCAACGACGGCGTCCACCGCATCGACTACTGCCGCTGGGTCATGGGCCTGGAAGGCATGCCCCAGGCAATCTGCTGTTCCGGCGGCAAGTTCTTCTTTGAAGACGATCAGCAGTGGCCCGATACACAAGTGGTAACCTATGAATATCCCGGCAAGATCCTGCAGTACGAGATGCGTCTCTGGTCGCAGCCGAGACTGTTCGGTCTCGGCGAGGGGGCGGCCGTCTACGGCGAAAACGGCTGGATCCTGTTGACGAACAACTCCTGGACAGCCTACGACGCCGGTGACAAAGTGGTCCGGCAGGGCGACAGCAACCCGAGCCACACCCAGCAGGCCCACGTCCGCAACTTCCTTGACGCGGTCCGCAGCCGCAACCGCGAGTCGCTCAACCAGGAAATCTACTCGGGGCACGTTAGCACCGTGATGTGCCACGCCGGCAATATCTCCTGGCGGACGGGCAAGAAGCTACGCCTCGACGGCGATACCGAACGGTTTGACGAGGAGGCGGCCAACCAGTACGTCGGACGCGAGCACCGCAAGGGTTTTGAACTGCCGAACGTCGAGGATTGATCCATGCATGGAAAATGATCTGTCTTGGTTCCCCGTGAACCGGAGTTCCATGTTGGCGGAGTTAGCGGAGGGCGGCGGTGCTGGGTTGCCGCGGAACTGTCTGATCCTGCGACGGTTGGATCCATCGCCTTGTGAGGACAATCCATCATGAGTCTTTAGTCGGTTTGTGCAGCCGCAACGTATGGGATACCCCGAGGTGATCATGGGAAAGCAGATGATCGGCATCGTGCTGGCATGGGCTGTAGCGGCGAACGTGAGCGCGAGCACCGAAACGCAGGAGATCGCCCCTGTGGCTGTCTGGAGCCCGACGCCCACGCATCCGCCCGGGCAGCCGACGCTCGAGCACCTGATCGACGGCGATTGGGCGACTTCTTGTTGTTTTCTCGATGACACACTGACCGGAAAGGATCCGAAGACGCTGCCCCCCAATGCCGCTCCCCCGGTGACCGCTCGTTTCGTTCTCGATCTGGGGAAGTGCCAAGAAGTGGGCGGGATCCGCTTCGTTGCCCAGAAGTCGTGGGCCAACTGCATGGCGGAAAATGTCAGCGTGTTTGCCTGTGACAATCGCGAGGGAACGGTAAACGTCCGCTGCTTGAACGAGAACTGCCCTCTCCCGCCGGTCAATACCTTGAATGCGGCTTTCGTGGTGTGGAAGCCGGTTGCCACGCGCTATCTCCATGTTCTGGTCAATGAATCGTACGACAGGCGGCGCAACGGGACCGACTGGTGGCGGGGAATCGATCCGGCGCTGCCGCGGGAACAATGGCGCTGCAACGACAAACTGCGATGTGAATTCGGCTGGTGGTGGGGTGGCTGGTTGGCAACCGTGCGACAGACTCCACAGGCCGTGGGCGGCCCGCTGTATGACGTCGCAGGAACCGGCAATCCGCTCACGGTCCAAATCGCCGAGGTCTCTTGTTTCCGCGGCCAGCCCGCCGACCTGCCCCTTCCCAACCCGCCGCATGTCGCTTATCCGGAAAGCCGCCTCCAGCGCGACTGGATGTATCAGGACTGCGGGCAGGAAAACGTCGCGATGGTCGCCAATACGATCGCCCCAGTTCCCGCGACGGAACCTGGCCCCGATATTTCCCGGTGTTTCTCCTCGAAGTCGGAGTCGTCCGTCGAACAAGGCATGGTCCAGCGGGTGCTGGCGGAGTTGGAGTGTCGCAAGGTCGACACAGCCCGTCTCCGTGAGCAACTCCGCGTACTCTCCGCGGTTCCCGGCAGCGATCCCCGCTGGAAAGATCTGTACTTCGCCGCCTGCCGACAACGCCGGCAGGAACGGCTCAAGGCCGTTCGATCCTGGACGCCGCGGTTTGTCTATGTGAAACACTACGTCTTCGGTGGCTGGACCCATGTGGAGCCGACCGATGAGTTGACCGACGAACAGTTCTTCGAGCGCAATCCCGACTTCCATGAGGGTTCGCAACTCTGCCTGGCAACCATTCACGAAGATGGAACCGTAACCAACGAGATCCTTCTCGACAAGCCCCGAGGCATTGTCCGCGATCCCAATCTTTCGTTTGATGCGAAGACTCTCGTTTTCTCGATGCGGGACAACTTCCAGACAGACGACAACCACCTCTACAAGATGAATCTGGCCGACCGGAGCATTCAGCAGATCACGTTTTCGCCGGTGATCGACGGCCAGACGCTTCCCTGCAGCGACACGGAGCCCTGCTTTGCTCCCAACGGGGATATCATCTTCCAGACCACGCGTTGCGGCCAATTGGATGTCTGCTGGGCACATCCGACCAGCAATCTTTACACGTGCGACATCAACGGCCGAGCGATCCGCCGCCTGGCGTTCGACCAGGTGCGCACGCTCCACCCACAGGTTCTGGAGGACGGGCGGATTATCTATACCCGTTGGGAATACAACGACCGCAATCCGTTCTTCCTCCAGTCGCTGTTCGCGATGAACGCCGACGGAACGGCGCAGACGGCATTCTATGGCAACAACAGCGAGTATCCGGCGGCGTTGATCCACTCTCGCGGGATCCCGGGCACCAGCAAGGTGATCACGGTTGTCTCCGGGCATCATGTTCTGCAGAAGGGGAAGCTGGCGATCCTCGACCGTTCGAAAGGCTCCGACGGAAACCATGGAGTCCAGTACGTCGCCGGTGCATCGCCGGACGGCAAGCCGGGCCGTCAGCCGTCGAACATTCCTACGATCGCCCAGCTCAACGACCCCTGGCCCCATCACTTCTTCGACTTGTTCGGCCAGGTTGGTCCGCAGTGGCAATACCCCTATGCCTTTGACGAGAGCCACTACCTGGTAGCCTTCAATCCCGAAGGCTACCATTTTCTCAAGGGCCCCTTCAGTGTCCCTTTCGGCGTCTATTGGATGACGGCCGAGGGCAACCGTGAGCTGCTGGCGTTCGATTGGGGCAATTCCTGCGGGCAGGCGATTCCCTTGATGCCCACCCGGCAGCCGCCGGTCCGACCGTCGCAGGTCGACTGGAGTCAGTCTTCGGGCACGTTCTATGTCCAGGATGTCTATACAGGACCGGGACTGGAGGACGTGGAACGGGGAACCATCCAACGCCTGAGGGTGGTGGCACTGGAATACCGGGCGGCCGGTGTATCCAAGAACTTCAATCGAGGTGTTGCCGGCGGCTCGCACGTCAATACACCGGTCGCGATCGACAACGGCTCACAGGATGTGAAACATGTGCTCGGCGAGGTGGCCGTGGAAGACGATGGCAGCGCCTACTTCGAGGTTCCGGCCCGCAATGCCGTCTATTTCCAACTGCTGGATGCGAAAGGCCGCTGCGTGCAAACCATGCGAAGTTGGACCATGGTTTTGCCCGGCGAGCGCGTGGGATGCGTCGGGTGTCACGAGAACAAATGCCAAACGGGTCTGGCTGCGGCTCGAATGCCGGTTGCCATGAACCGGCGCGCCCGTGCCCTGCAGCCGCCGGCCGGTCAGTTGCCTCATCCGCTGTTGGCACGATTGGAGAGAGAGGGGCCTTTGGCGAACGTCGAGGCGTTCCTCGGCGTCAATGCGCCGTGCTCACTCGACGCCAAGGCGGCCGTCGATGGGTTCAGTTATGTCCAGATGGTGCAGCCCATCTGGGACAGGCACTGCGTCGCTTGCCATGAGGGCGATGCCAACGCCCCGGACATCAAGATGCGGTCGGCGTTGCGATTGACCGGCGAGTTCGTCGCGCTGCCTGCCGGAGGGGAGCTTGCCGGCCTGAGAGACTTCACGCAGTCCTACCTCGCCCTGACGGCGAAGGGCCAGTGTACGCCGCTGGTGAACTGGGTCCATCCCCAATCGATGGCAGCCATGTTGCCCCCGTACGCGTGCGGCTCCGCGCAAAGCAAACTGATGGACTACTTGGAACCGTCGCACTATCAGGTCCAAGTGACCGACGCCGAGAAGCGGGTGGTCGCTTGCTGGATCGACCTTGCCGTTCCGTTCTGCGGCTCCTACGCCCAGGCAAACACCTGGGATCGGCAGGAGTGGCGAGGGTGGCGGATCGAGTCGAACACCTGGAACCAGCCACAAAAGGAGCTTTACGAGTATTTCCAAAGGAAACGGCTGTTGTTCGCCCAGCAGGAACTCGAAAACATCAAGGCTTTGATCGGAAAGTAATCAGTTGCGCAGGGCCAGGCGGAAGAAATTCTCCAACACTGTGCGGCCATGCGAGTGCTCGTTGTCGTAGTTCTCGGGATGGAACTGGACGCCGTAGACGGCTCGTTCCCAGTGCCGCATGACCTGGACCCGGCACTCTGCCGAGGAGGCCAACAGTTCAAAGCCGGGCGGTGTGTCGGACAGTTGGAATGCGTGCGATTGGCTGACCACGAACTCGTCGGGCAGGCCGGCGAGCAGTGGATCCGCCTGGTTCACTTTCACCCCCAGAAATCCCTTCTCTTTGAACATGCCCGGATGGTAGCCGGGGCTCGGATCGGCCTCGCCGGGCCTCAATCGACGCAGGGGCACGACCGGGGTTCCATGAGCGTTGCCAATCAACTGGCAACCGCCGCATAGTCCAATCAGCGGGATTTTTGTGGTGCGGAGAAAATCGTAGAACCGTTCATCATTGGGGCGGACGTTGGTGGTGCTCCGCCCACTGATCAAGATGGCCTTGATTTGCGGTTGATCGAACTCATCCCCGTTAAGCTGGCTGGCGTGGACCACTAGGCAGTCCAGCCCCGAGAGTTCGGAAAACCGCTTGCGCATGGCGATTGCATGGTGGTCCTTGCCGGTCTGGGCCATTTTGCTCAGCCCCTTGCGGACAATCTCGGCATGCTCGATGTACAGGAAGACGATTACCGGGCGGTCGAGAGTGGCCAACACCTGCGGCGGGTCAAATGCCTGGGCCCAGAGTTCATCCGCCGACTTTTCGTCAACCGCCAGGCAGGTCGTGACAGCGAAGAAAATCGCCAGGAGAGCCAGGGCGGCTGGCTTACGTTTGGATATCATCGACCGTTTCCCTTTTCCCGAGGCGCCGAGCGCCTGGAGTCAATCTCTGCAGCCGTTCACGGGCGGGCAGGAGGGGGACAGGTCCATGTTTTCGGACAGCATCTTTGCCCTCAAACCGTATCAACCGGCCGAAAAATGGACCAGTCCCCGGCCGTGTGCGTGAACGATCACGTTGGCAGCTCGTAGCCTGCGCGGCGTTGCCGGTCGAGGAGCTTGTTGCCCTCGTCGCAGTTGGTAAAGCGCTCGGCGGCGGGATCCCACTTGAGCGGCTCGCCCACGCGGGCGACGTCGCGGGCGATGTTCACGAGATAGCAGAGCGTGGAGCTGCGCTGGCCGATTTCCACGTCGGCCGTGCAGCGGTCGCGGCTCTTGATGCACTCGATCCAATTCTCGATATGATAGGCCGTTTCGCGGCGCGTGTTGTGGCCGGGATTGTCGGCTGCGCGGGCGATCTCCTTGGGATTGCTGGCGATCTTGTCGCGGTTGATTTCGATCTTGCCCTGCTCGCAGACGAAGATCGCGCCCAGTCCCGGGCCGCGGTCGCCGTCGAGGTGCAGGCGGAGTTCCGTGCCGGAGGCGAATTTCATGGTCACTTTCGCCCGCGGGCCGGTCAGCTTGGCCATGCGGTGATAGGGCGTGCCGGTATCTTCGTCGCCAGTATCGCCGATCACCACTCCGCCCACCGTCTCGGGCGGGGCGAAGCGACCGGTCTCTCGCTCGGCCAGTGGTTCTTCGAGGAGCACCTCGACCGGGCCGGTGTCGTCGGTGCCGAGGCCGCGGTTCACCTGGTCGTAGGAATGGGTGCCCCAGCCGGTCACGCCGAAGCACAACCCGCCGCCGTCGTAGTCCCACCAGCGGGCCCAGCCGCGATGGAGTTGCGGGTCGTAGGGGCGGAGCTCGGCCTGGTTGGTCCAGAGATCCCACCACTTTTCGACCGGTTCGGTCACGTCCTTCGACGAGGTCTTGGTCCATCGGAACGGTCCGATGAAGTTGGGCGCCAGCACGGTAAGGCATTTCCCGAGCTTGCCCGACTTGACCAGATCGCTGGCCCAATTGTTCAAGGGCATCGATCGCTGCTGGGTGCCGACTTGGGTCACGCGTTTGTACTTCCGCGCGAGCTTGACCATCGCCCGGCCTTCGGCGATCGTCAGGCACATCGGCTTTTCGATGTAGACGTCCATGCCGGCCTGCATGGCGTTCATGGCAATCCAGGCACGGGGGTGGGTCGGCGTTTCGACCATCACCGCGTCGAGTTTCTCCTTGTCGATCATCAGGCGGAAGTCGTCGTAAACGCCCCACTTCTTGCCTTCCGACAATTCGTTGACCCACTTCTCGGCCTTTTCGATCTGCAAGTCGCAGGCGGCCACCACCTGAAAGCCTTTGACGTCGTCGCCGTCGCGGATCACCCGCGAACGGCCGCCGCAGCCGATCACCCCCACTCGCACCGACTCGCTGGGCGGTGTGCCTTCAAGTCCCAGGACGCTGGCCGGCACAAAGGCCGGCAGCGCGAGGGCCGCGCTGGTTTTCAGGAGATCACGCCGGGTCCATTGGTTCGGTTTCATCGAAATTGCTCCGAATGGGATGTTCAGCAGTCCAGTATGGGTTCCGAGGCACTGCGGGCCGGCGGGCTTGTTCGATCACCCGCCAACTTCACCCTCTCTTTGCCCGGCAGTGCTATGATGATATCCTGGCATTGCGCTGTCAAGCTTTCTTGGATTTCCGCCACCCGCCAGAATCCGCGAGCAGCGGGGTTGCTGCTACCGGGCAGCGGCACTGCTTGGAGTTGTGGAGAACCTGCTGCGGATGGAAAGCGTGTTGGCGAAATCCGCTTTCCGGCGGGCGAAGTCGACATCAGCTCGGTATGCCGTCCCGGAGCGACGCACCTGCTTAGCTTGCTCGTCGTCGCGATGCCGCTCAAGGGTGTGCGACTCTCTTTCAACGACAGCAACGCCGCCCGCGAGGTGAAAGGCTCGGTGGCTCGTCGCGGGCTGTGCGGCAACGTTTACCTTGATGCCACGCCCGCCGCCGCACGGATCGGCGACGTGAAGATCGACACAGTCGATCCGCAACGGCGAGATCACAGTCCGCGCCGCCTTACAGGAACTCTCGGATTGGTTCGAACACTGGGCAAAGGAGAACACACTGTGTTCTGGAAGCTCCGCCGGGGCATGGAGCGGAACCGCCGCCTCGAATCCACCACCGACTGGCAGCGGCTACAGCGACCAGGCTTCATTGCCGAAATGTTGCCCGTCCGCTCATGAACGCTCTGGAGGGCAAGTGCCCATGGGTCGCCTGCCAAACATCTGACCGCTCTTAGACGCGAAGAGGAGATGTTGCTTTCATGAATGTCGAAGTAGCTACCGTGCTCGGGTTATCCCACTAGGGGGCATAGTGCTCAGCATGCTGATCCTCGGAAGGTGATCGCAGACGGTGGTCACAGCGATCCCCGCCTTCTTCTCTGCGATTCTTCTCAAAGATGTTCCCCGCTCCCGTAGCTCCCGCACTCGCTTGCCGATCCGCTGGTTTGGCGACAAATAAGCCGAGATTGGATGCGTCTTTCGATGTCCAAGAATTGGATACGCTCTCATCCAAAACAAAACGCCATAAAGCCTTGTGGCTTATGGCGTTACAGGTACGCCCGGAGGGACTCGAACCCCCAACCCTCGGTTCCGAAGACCGATGCTCTATCCAATTGAGCTACGGACGCGCATGTGGTTCTTTGAAGACTTCAGTCTACCAGGAATAGGATGGAAGACAAGCTGCTCCGAGGGAACCGCGACCGGCAAGTTCTTGCCCTGGCAGGTGGGCCGCCCTGCATTGTGCCAAGATTCCAAGACGGGGCCGGCACCTCGAAAACCGCGAACTATACTTGCGGAGTGCGCTACGCAAGGGCTTAATACGATGACCAATGCCAATCCCTCAATTCTAGTAGTTGGCTACCATTCAGAAGCATGGGCGTTCGCCCGTCGTGTCCTCGATTGGCTGCAGCCAGGCTGCGCCGTGGACTTGGCAATGCCGGACAAGCGGATCGACGCCGTCTCCGCTTCACTCATCGAAGCGGAGTGCCGACAGCGACTTGAGAAGCGGGAATACTCGTTGGCCCTGATTTGGCTCCCAGACAGCATGGCTGCTGAGGAGGTTGAGGCCACTCGGAAGATCGCCGCCGCCGATCCTTCGCTGCCGATTATTCTTACCAGCACGAATTCACCGGGCCTGCTGTCGGAGGCTGTGGCCGAGTTCATCTCCGTGGCGCAGATCTTCGTCGCCCGTCGCGATGGGGCAATGACGATGGTAAGGCACTGGCTGGCGGCACAGTCGGAACGCCGTGACGCGCTCGAGCAAGTCGAGCAACTTCGCGCGGAATGTGCGAAGTGGCGATCCCAATTGTCACAGGCCCGCCGCGAAGTCCAGCAGGCCACGCGTGTGAAAGCGGAATTTCTGGCCAACGTCAGCCACGAAATCCGCACGCCGATGAACTCCATCCTCGGATTTAGCGGTCTGCTGCTCCGCGAACCGCTCCACCACGAGCAGCGGGAGAAAGTGGCGTTGATCTGCGACGCAGCCAATTCGCTGATGCAACTGATTGAGAATTTGTTGGATTCTTCAAAACTCTCGGAAGGATCGCTGGCCCTCTCGAACGAACCGTTTCGCATTGATGAACTGGTCCGCGAGGTGCTGAACATGATTCAGCCCGCCGCCAGGGAGAAAGGATTGGCGCTCCAATGCCATATCGAAGCAGCGGTGCCAATCTGGCTGGAGGGTGACCGCGCCCGAATCCGACAAGTCCTGTCGAACCTGGTGTGCAACGCCGTGAAGTTCACTGAGCGAGGCACCGTCCACGTTCGCGCCGCCGTCGACGAAGAGGATGGCGACTCCGTTGCGGTACGATGGGTTGTCACTGACACGGGTGTGGGAATCTCGCAGGATCGACAGGCCGAGGCCTTTGAGAGCTTCAGCCAGGCCGACGGTTCGATCACTCGCCGTTTCGGCGGTATGGGCCTCGGGTTGTCGCTATCGAAACAACTGCTCGACTTGATGGGGGGGCAGATCGGATTCCGCAGCACAGCCGACCAGGGGAGCAACTTCTGGTTCACGATCCCGCTCCAGCGGCACCGCCTCAGGGGTATAAATGCACCGCAGGACGTGACGATCGCATCACGCACCGTCTGCTGGACCAATCCGGCCGAAGCTGAAGCTGGCGAGGAAACTCGCGTTCCGTGCCGCGTCCTTGTCGCTGAAGACGAATACCTTAACCGCGTCCTGATCGAGCTGCTTCTGTCGCGGGCCGGGTGCCTGGTCGACGTGGTCGGCGACGGCAGCGAAGCTTTGGGTCTGTTGCAGAGGAATGTTTACGACCTCATGTTCATGGATCTCCAAATGCCGAAGATGAACGGATTGGAGACGATCGGCCGAATTCGCCGCGAAGAACAAGAGGCGGGCCGCGGCCGGCATACCCGGATTATCGCCGTAACCGCCGAGGCCATGCCGGGCGACCGGGACAAGTGCCTCGCTGCGGGAGCCGACGATTATCTCCCCAAGCCGTTTAGCGCCGAAGCTCTCTTGGAAGCCGTTCATCGGCAAATCCCCGATTTTCTCTCGGAATCGGAAAACCGTGCGGTAAGGCGACCCGACGCGCCCCAGGCCGACCCTCCCGAAAGACTCCTTTCCCAGTGCGTGGCCGGTCTCGGTGATGACCTTGTCCAGCAAGATTTTCAGGTGCTGGAGCACCGTGCCCGTACTCTGAAGGATCTCGCCGGCCGCTGTGGCACTCCGGACGTCGCCGATTCCGCCATGCGGATTCAGTTGGCTGCCCGCAGCCGCGACGTTCGGCGTGCTGCCGCTGCCTTGGACCGGCTGCGCGAGACGCTTGAGCATCCGCCCACGCAAAACACCCACCATGCACTCTGCCTGTGCAACTAGACGGAGAACTCCCATGCCCAAGTTCTTGATTGTGGACGACGACCTCGCCTGTCGCCGACTGGCGCAGCACTTCCTGTCGCCCTACGGCCGTTGCGACCTCGCCTACGACGGAAAAGAGGCGCTCTGTGCAATACGCATGCATCTCGAGGCCGGCGAGCCCTACGATCTGATTTGCCTCGACATTATGATGCCCGACATGGACGGGCATGAGGTTCTCGACGCCATTCGCCGTCTGGAGAGCGAGCGGGGGATTTGCGGCAGCGATCGGGTCAAGGTCGTGATGGCCTCTGCTTTGACCGACAGCAAGCATTGCATCCGCGCCTTCCGCGAGGGGTGCGAATCTTACGTCACCAAGCCGCTCAGTGAAGAGAGATTCCTTGCCCAGGTCCGCGAGCTGCTCGGGGAGCTTCCCTGCGCCAAGCACCCATCGGCGACTGCCGATCCGGTCTCAACGCCGGCGGAACCGGCGGCCTGTGAGCCTCCGCCCACCCCGCGCTCTCGGCTTCGCTACCTGATCGTCGACGACGACCGAGTTTGCCGCGAATTGCTGAAGGACATGCTGTCCCGGTATGGCGAATGCGACTTCGCGTACGATGGCTTTGAGGCAGTCGACGCCGTGCGGCTGGCCTTGGACGACGGCGATGGCTACCATCTGGTCTGCCTGGACATCATGATGCCCGGCAGCAGCGGTCACGCCGCCCTGGAGGCGATCCGGCAGTTGGAAACCGAACGCGGAATCCACGGCGGCGACGTGGTGCCGGTGATCATGACCACGGCGCTGAGCGATTCGAAGCACTGCATCCGAGCCTTCCGCGAGGGATGCGAGTGCTACGTCACCAAACCGATTCATGAGCAGGATCTGCTCGATAAAATGCGGCAGTTGGGCGTATTGGAAAGCAAGAGAGCCGTGGAAGTCTCGGCCTGACACGCTTTTCTCGACCAGCCTTAACCTCCGAACCGCTCGGCCAGCAAGTACATCTCTTCCACCCCCATCAACTCGTTGAAGTGGTGGAAGGACATCAGTTGCGACTCCTCGGCCAACGTCGTCCCGTCGCTGTGAAGCGTGTTGTACATCCGCTCGATGGCTTTGGCCGCAGTGAAGATCCCGGCGAGCGGATAGAGGATCAACTGGAATCCCATTTCCTCCAGCCGCTGGCGGGGCAAGACGGGCGTCTTGCCGCCCTCGATCATGTTCGCCACGACAGGCGCCAAAGCTCGCCGGCCAATCTCGGCGAGTTCCTCCTCCGAAGCGGGCGCTTCCACGAAACTCGCATCCGCCCCAGCCTCGCGAGCCGCCTCGACGCGCGCGATGGCTTCATCCATTCCCTCCACCGCCAGCGCATCGGTCCGCGCCACGATGAAGAAATCGCGACTGCCTCGCGCTGCCACGGCGGCATGGATCTTCTGAAGATATTCTTCCCGCGATATCAGGCGCTTGCCGCGCATGTGCCCGCACTTTTTCGGCCAGGCCTGGTCTTCTAAAAAGCACCCGGCGGCACCGCCGGCAATCAACTCGTCCACCGTCCGGTACACATTCAGTGGGCTGCCGTAACCGGTATCCGCGTCAACGATGATGGGGATTTCGACACTCATGGCGATGCGGCGGGCACGATCGAGCATTTCCGTCTGGGTCAGCAGCCCCAAATCCGGCTGACCGATCGCGGTCGCCGCCACCGAGTAACCGGAGATGAACCCCATCGGAAACCCCACCATCTGGCAGATTTTCGCCGACAGTGTGTCGTACACGCCGGGAAACGCGATTGTTCCCACCTGGTCCAGAATGTGATGGATGCGTGTTTTTGTCATCGTTTTTCCTCCTCACGCGACCTTCGTTCGCAGCCGAGCCAGGGTGCAGTTTACCAACCACCCGCTTCATCCTAGCGGACGGCAACGGCATTTGCCAGAAACCGCCCCGGACCGTTGTGCCTGGTTAACTCGGGAATACCGCCCTGGCTGGACTGCTCCAGAAGCAAAACCGGATCCGGGCGATCGTGCGGTTCCTGCCAGTCGGTGTGCGACTCGCGCGGACACTTTTCGCTGAGGCTTTTGTTGCCGAGACGACCGGACTGAGGCACGGAAAACGCAATCAAGCAACTATCCCGGAGGTCCACTCCAAAATCTCGTAGACAACTCCAGGATATTGGAGGGGGCTGGCTCCGTACAGGTACTCGCTCGGTGGAAAATCGGTGCGCAAGTTATTGCACAGTAGCTTGTTGCGAATTCCCTGCTCAGCCCTCCCCTCCCCTGGTATGCGCCTTGCTTAACGCTGGAATCGCCTTCTCCGTCTTCAGGGGCGGAGAGCGAGCAAATCGAAGTACGCGCGGTGCATCACAAAGGAGCATTGTATGAAACGAGTCGTGCTGACTGTCGCCATGATGGCTTGGGGGCTGACGTCGGCCATCGGGGCCGAAGCAGATCGCCAGGCCGCGGATAGGGCGGCGATTCGTAAGGCGGTGGAGTCTTACGTCGTTGCGTTCAACCAAGGAGATGCGAAGGCGCTGGCTGCAAAGTGGGCGCCCGAAGCCGTCTACACCAATCCGCTCAGCGGCGAGCAGGTCGTCGGCCGCGAGGCAATCGAACAGCAGTTTGCCGCCATCTTCGCGGAAGCGAAGGGTGCCAAGCTGCAGGCGGCAACGAATTCCATTGGATTCGTCTCACCGAACGTCGCTGTCGAACAGGGGACGGCCAAGGTCATTCGTCCGGATCAGGCGCCGGACGAATCGGAATACACCGCCGTCTACGTCAAACGTGAAGGTCAGTGGCTATTGGATCGCGTGACCGAGGAAGACATGCCGGTCGTCGCATCACACTACGAGCAACTGAAAGACCTGGAGTGGATGATCGGACGCTGGGTTGACGAGGACGACCAGGCGACGGTGGTGACCGAATGCAACTGGACGCGGAACAACAACTTCCTGACGCGATCCTTTACGGTCCAGATCCGGGACCGTATCGACATGGCCGGGATGCAAATCATCGGCTGGGATCCGGCGGCCAAGCAGATTCGCTCATGGGTTTTTGATTCGGACGGCGCCTTTGGCCAGGGGACGTGGAAGAAGAAGGACAACCGCTGGTATATCCAGCAGAGCGGTGTTCTGCCCGATGGCCGGAAGTCCTCGTCCGTCAACATCATAACGTTTGTGGATGACAGCACGTGTACGTTACAGTCCGTCAACCGCACGGTGGACGGCGAGTTGTTGCCGAACGTCGAGGAAGTCAAGATCACGAAGCAGTGATTTCACACCGCCCCCAAATCGAATAAGGAATCCATTTATGAAGAAGATGATCCAAGTTGGCATGATGGCGTTAGCGGTCTTGCTATTGACGGTTGGCGATGCGTGGGCCCGCGGTGGTGGTGGCGGCGGGCGCGGTGGTGGTGGTGGTGGCTCGCGTGGTGGTGGCATGAGCCGACCGAGTCCGTCGGTGAGCCGTTCGCCTTCGGTCAGTCGCGCATCGCCGTCCATCAGCCGGCCCTCGACACCCATGGCCAGTCGCCCCAGCGCCGGCGCTCGCCCCAGCACAGGCGGTTATCCCAGCCCAGGCGCCCGCCCCAGCACTGGCACCCGTCCCAGCACGGGAAACTTGCCCAGCGCCGGGACTCGTCCCAGCACGGGGGCGCGGCCCTCGCAGGGCGACCTGCAGAACTTCCTCGACGTCAGGCCCTCGACGGGCGCCATTGGCGGAGTGGGCGCCGCGACGCTTCCCGGCGGCTCGAATCTGGGTGTGGCTGTCGGCGCCGGAGTTGCCGGCGGCGCCGCTGCCGCCTTCCTGCAAAACGAAGGCGCCGCGGGCCGTCCGGCTGCCGGTCAACTTCCTGCCGGACGGGTTGAAAATCGCGCGGATGCCGCGGGGAATCGCGCCAATCGTGTCGAGAGTCGGACGGATCGGGCCGGCGACCGCGTGGCCAATCGGCCCGATCGGATCGAGAACCGCCAGGAGTATCGCGACAATCGCGTCGACCGGCGCGATGAGGTTCTCAGTCAAGTCCACGATCATCCGATCCGCGACTTCTGGTCGGACTATCCCGGCTGGGCCGCCTTGCGGATCACCCGCCCCTATCGTTGGGCCACCTGGGGCGCGATCACCGGCTGGGTCGGCTATGGCTGGAGTGAGCCCAGCTACTACAGTTACGGCGACAATGTGTATTACGAGGGCGATTCGGTCTACTACGGCGATCAGGTCGTGGCCACGGCCGCGGATTACACGCAGCAGGCGGAGACGATTGCCGCCAGTGCTCCCGAGGTTACGCCCGCCAACGCGGAGTGGATGCCGTTGGGTGTGTTTGCCCTGACGCCGGACGGCCAGGCATCAGGCCCCGATCCCACGCTGTTCCTGCAACTGGCGATCAGCAAAGAGGGGATCATCAGCGGCACGCTGAACAACTCGGCTACCAATCAAACGCAAACCATCGAAGGCATGGCCGACAAGACATCGCAGCGCTGCGCCTGGACTGTGACCGGCCAGACTCGGCCGATCATGGAAACCGGCATCAATAATCTGACCGAAAACACCGCACCGGCGCTGGTGCATTTTGCCGACGGTCAGACCCAACAATGGCTGATGGTGCGGCTGGAGGAGCCGGCCGCCCAGCAGTGAAAGAGAGAGCCGGCGGCGTCGCGGCAGCTAAACTCGTTTTCGCTGCCGCGACGTCTGCCTGGCGATCGTCTCAAACCTCCGTCCACGCGCCGGGGACCGGCGGCAGATAGCAGCCCTCGGCGTTTGCCTTGACGGGAAGGGGGCTGGTTTCGTCGAGCGTGTCGATGTAGGGGCAGAACTGGAAGTCCGAAGCCATCGCCTCGTCCCAAGTGATGATCTTGCCCGAGTGTACCGCCGCGCGACCCATGATCGACGCCAGATCCGAATAGGCCGCCCGCTTGGCCTCGTTGTGCGGGGTGTCGTTACGGATGGCGGCCAACAACACGTTCCACTCTTCCTGCCAAGGGCTCTCCTTGCCGCGGAACCGCGTCGACCAGGAACTGTCCTCCTTGTAGCCGTAGTTCCAGCTTATATTGTCGTTGTTGACGCGCTGATCCTTGTAGGTATGAACCGTGGGAGCGTGGATATTGCCCGAAAACTGGGCGGCGCATTTCGTGCCGTGGGCAAAGGTGGCGAATTCGTTGTAGCAGTTGGGAATGTAGCGGCCCACGACCATCGCCTTGGCGCCGTCGGCGAAGGTATATTCGATGGAATAGGAATCGTGGTTCTCGCTGCAGTCCGGACTATTGGCAATGCGTCCGCCCACGCCGTGCGCGGAGATCGGCCATGCGTCTTTGATCCAGCAGCACTCGTCGATTTGGTGGACCATCAGCCCGATGAATCGCCCCGACGATCCCCAGAGGAACCAGGGGGCGCGGCGAACCTGCCACATCAATTCATTCTTCTCTTCCTCCGGCTTCCGTGGGCGGAGCCCGCCTCCGGCGTCCATGCGGTAAGCGCGGATCAGTTGAATATCGCCGAGTTCGCCATCGCGGATCTTCTTGATCAGCGCCTGGCGAGCCGGAGAATGGCGGCACATCAGGCCCGCGGCGATCTTGAGGTTCTTCTTCTCTGCCGCCTCGCCGGCCCGGATAATCCGCTTGATTCCGCCCGGATCGGGGGCAAAGCTCTTCTCCATGAACACGTTGACGCCCTTTTGCACGGCATACTCCAGGTGGGGCGGCCGGAAACCGGAGTGAGTCGTCAGGAGGGCGACGTCGCCGGGGCGGAGACAGTCGATTGCCTTACGGTAGGCGTCGAAGCCGAGGAATTGCCGATCGGCGGTGACATCGACGGCATCGCCGAACTCCCGGCTGAGGTTCTTGTGCGAGGCGGTCAGGCGCTGCTCAAACACGTCGGCCATGGCGAATAGCTTGGCGTTGCCGTTGGGGACCGTCAGCGCATTGGCCACCGCGCCGCTGCCGCGGCCGCCGCAGCCGATCAAGGCCAGACGGATCGTGTTGTCTTCCGCCGCATGAACACGAGGAATCGCGACTCCGGCCAGCGCGGAGCCCGCGGCCAGTCGTCCGCTCCAAGTGAGAAAACCGCGGCGCGACAGGGAGCCCGCGCCGGACAATTCTTCCTTCTTCATCGCAAGTACTCCTCGAATTAGTGAATTGGGCATTCTTTCTTAGGATAATCGCCGCAAGGGCCGCCGACCAGCCCTCGGCGCGGCCCCGCTTGTGCGCTATGCTTCCCGCTGGCCGCGACACCTGCTTCTTTGACGATGCTTAACCGAGGGTCCAGCCGTTCTGATAATCGGGCTTGACGAGTTTGTTGGCGTCGTCGGAGTTGGTGAAACGCATGTTGGGCCCGTCCCACTGGAGACACCCGCGGACGCGGACGGCCACGCATCCCAGCAGCACCAGTTCGCCGAGCGGCACGGCGCAGTCGGTCCAGTGTTCGGAGGGCTTTGGACCGCCAGTCACCGCCTCGAACCACTCGCCGTAGATCCCGCTACGACGCTCGAGCGTCTTGGGCGGCTGGGTGTACGCCTTCATCTTCGCTTCCGGCAGCAGATGTGGTACACCGCTGGAGCCACTGGCCATCATCACGCCTTTGGTTCCCATGTAAATGATCCCGTCAGGCGGCATCGGGCAGTCGGCTTCCAGTTCGACCGGTCGGGGCGGCATAAGCCCGCCGTCGTACCAGCCGCGAAAGTTCCACGGATGATAGACGGCCGGGCGGGCGAGTCATGCCGTGCGGCCACAGCGGACGATTCGACCAGATATGCACCTCGGTCACGTCACCGATGATTCCATCCCAAATCATCTCGCAGGTACGGCAGCCGCTCTCAACGACTGCGGGAAACCGGACTCTTGACTGCGGCAGAAATGGCGGGTGAACATCGTTTCGCGGATCTCCAATGCACCACGTAACGGCTGTAGCCGTCGATGATGCTGCAGATATGGTAGAAGGTGCCGTTGACCTTGCCGTAGCGTTTTCGCCAGTCGTAGAGCTTCGAAAGGCTGATGCCCAATTCGTCACACAAATCCGAGACCGGCACTTTTTCGGCCAAGCGCCGCCTGAGGATGGCCACCTTTTCCTCGGGAGCGAGGTTCTTTTGCTTGCGGGTGATGGAAGATCCTCCTCTGGATTTCCATGCTAATCCACAGGCCGCGACTTTCCCGTTTCATTTGAGGCAACACCGCCGCCGGCGGCGGCCAGAGCGGGATCGTCGAGGTCGAGGCGGTAGAGAATCTGGTTGTAGTCGTATCGCGGCGTGGGGCGAATGTTCTTGCTGAACTGCGCGGTGTAGGTGCCTTCGAACAAGAGCAGCGGGGAATCCTCGGGTGTGAACTCCGGGTGTAGCCGCGGGTTATAGAAGGTGTACTGCTCGTGGGTAAGAACCTTCACCGCCGTTCCCCAGGGGCCGGTGGGATCGTCGGCTTCGGCATACCAGATCTCACCGAATGCGGACGGCTTGCCGAATGCCTGCAAAAAAACGGTGACCCACCGCTTTCGCCACGGATTCCAGGCGATCGAACCGCTGTGCGGTTTGACAACTCCACCACCGTCCGCCGCAGAAAGGCCGGTTTGTGGCTCGAGCACTTCCCAGGTGGACGAGTCTTGCCAGGCTTCCAACGTAGCTGGGCAACGAAGCGTGGGGAGGGGATTGCCAAACAACGCCCACTGCCGGCCACCCGCGTCTTTCCATAGGACCGGATGACCTTCCGGAACAGGCGGCGGTTTGGGAGCCGCATCGGATTTTGTCCACAGCACGCGGAGCGATTCGAAATGACCCGCTTCATCGTTCCAGACGGCAAGCCCCCATTGGTAGGCTTCCAGCGGCGGCTTGATTCTTGTGTACGAGGCGACCAGCCGCGATGCGCCGTGACGGTCGGGCAGGCTAATGTAGCCTGTGAGCCAGGTTGGACCGTCTCCAGGAAACTTGGCGACGGCACGAGGGCCGCCCCGCTCATCGCAAAAATAATCGAGTTGGAGCCGAAGCGGTGGTTCGAAGGACGGCAACGGCTGCAGCCCCGTCGTCGCGCTCGTGCCGTAAAAGATGCCCAGCGGATAGTTCGCCACGACGGTATCGCCCCAAACCCAGAACAGACGCCCGCGGTGTATGGCGCTCTGCACGCTGTCGCAGCCGAGAACGATGCCGTCGCGCCAGGCCGGCTCGAGCCCCAGCTTCCGGCTTTCGCCGAACAGCCCGCCGCCGGTGAGCCGTCCGATCCGCCGCGCCACGATGTCGCGCCGGACCTCGACTTTCAGCGTCTGGCCCGGCTCCGGCGTGAGTCGGACTCCGCGGTAACCGAAACCGTCGGCAGCCACACCGTAACCGTGACCAATGACGTCGAACCATGTCGGCCGACCCATCAGTTCCGGCAGGTCGAAGGCGATCAGGCCGGCGTTGTCGCTAACCAGACGCACGCCGTGCGTCGTCCGCAATTCGACCAACGGGACAGGCCAACCGCACTGGGCGTCGACAACCTCGATGCGGCAGGGCGGATCGGGCCGGGTAGCCGCGGCAATCGAGGAGGCGATTGCCAATGCCAAGGTCGCCAGCAGAAAAAGGAGATTGGGAGAAGTCTTCACCGCTGCTCAGTCGATTTCCGGTCCCCGCGGACCATTGCCATGCACTCCCGGACCATTGCCATGGATCTGCGGCGCGTAACCATGCACCCACGGTGGAATCGGCAATCGGCCGAGCGCATAGGGGTTGTCCCATGAGCCAAAGGGGCTTGTCCACGGCCCCTGCGGATTTCCCCAAGGGCCGTAAGGAGTGGCGCCCTCGCGGAACGGATAGAGCCACTCGCCGTAAGGCCGGATGGCCTCGCCGGCGCCCCAGGTTTCCACGACATGCAGGTGATCCGCACTGTCGCCCACTCGCACCGACGCCCGGTTGTGGCGGTACGCGCTCTGCTGGTAGGAAGGATCCGTGCGTGCGTAAGCCGGGGCGTGGGCGGCGAACTGCTCGACGCGTGCGCCGCCCGCCGGCTCGTGGCTGTAGTAGGAGGGGCGGAAAATCCAGCTACTCTCCGCCGCAGCGCTGCCGGCTAAACTCGATGCCATGATGGCCAGTGCGAAGATGAGATGTCGTGTCATAAGAAGTTGCATCATCGAGGGTGTTCGACCATAAGTTGTTCGGCCTGCGGATCGTAGAGATAACGATGTCCCTCAGGCAATTCGGGCAGGTTGATCCGATTGGGTTTGATGATCTGTTCCATGAATTCCTCTTCCGTCTTCGGCGCATGGCCATTGGAGGCCTTGTATAACCGCATGGCGTCGGGAATCTGAATTTGGAACGTGATCTTTTCGCGCGCGGCGAAATACGTTGCAATCGGCGTGGTGACCAGGCCGGGACCGTAGTCGCGGCCTTTCTTGCCGACACCGACGTCGGCCTCTTCACGGACCATTTCCGGCTGCGCCACCGTCGCGGGCGGTGCCGTGGCCGGGGCCGGCGCTGCTGGCGGCGGCACGGCTGCCGGTTGGTAGTCGCCACATCCGCTCCCTGCAACGACCGACACGGCAATGGCCACAACGACCGACTTCATCGCCACTCGCATGACACCCTCCTGAGTACTTTGGACTGATCCGTTCTCAATTTTCCGCCGCGCTACGCCGTTTCTTCCTCGAACTGCGGACGACCGGCCCGAATCCCGGCGGCCGGGCGTCGCTCTGGTCCGCTTCGATCTTTTCCAGGCTGAACTTCCACTTCTGCATTTCATCCAGGAGCGACTGGTGGGTCATGTTGAAATCCAACGGCGTTACCGTAACGCACCCCTTGGACATCGCGGTCAGGTCGGTCTCCTGTTCGGCCGTCGGGGGCGCCGGCTCGCCGGTTGCCCAGTAATAGTCCCGCCCCCAGGGATCGGTTCGCCGTTCGAACCGCTCGCCGTATTGGGCGACATCCATCGGCACCACTCGGACCTCCGGCGCTTTGTCCAAGGCCGCGGTGGGAATATTCACGTTGTACAGTTGCGGTTCGGAACCCTTGTTTTGCAGGATTTGTTCGATGACGGATCGAGCCAGCCGAGCTGCCTTGCCGAATTGGGCATGTTCGTCGAATTCCAGCGAAACCGCCACGCTCGTGACCCGAAAAAACGCCCCTTCGACCGCTGCGGCGACCGTGCCGGAATACAACACGTTGATTCCGGCGTTCAAGCCGCCATTGATGCCGCTGACGACCAGATCCGGCCGCCGAGGGCATAACTCCGCGATTCCGATCTTTACGCAGTCGGCCGGGCTGCCTTCCACGGCCCACCCCCAATGAATCTCGTCGATATAAACCTCTTTAACTATCAGGGGGGCAAGGTAAGTGATGGAGTGGCCGACACCGCTTTGCTCTGTCGCCGGAGCAACTACCCGCACCTCCCCCAGTTGGATCAATTCTCGCTCCATGGCGGCCAGACCGGGGGCGTAAATGCCGTCGTCGTTAGTCAATAGGATGAGCACGCTGGATCCGCGTTCCTTTCTCTCGATAAGCCGCCGATCTTCCGTGAACCCTCTTTCCACTATAATCAGGGAGGTCGGGAGCATCAATCGTTGGCCGGGTGCTAGGCATACGGGGGGAGTCGGCCTATAATCAGACGTTTTCCCATCAGAAGACGCCCGATGACGAACGTCGCCGACGAACGTGTGCTGGTTCTCGATTTCGGCTCTCAGTATGCGCAACTCATCGCCCGGCGGGTGCGGGAGCAGCATGTCTACTGCGAGATCGTCCGGCACAGTATCCTCGCGGAGCGAATCCGCGAGCTGCAACCGCGGGGGCTGATTCTTTCGGGAGGCCCGGCGAGCGTCTACGCCGAGGATGCCCCCAAGTGCGATCCCGACTTGTTCAAGCTCGGTATCCCCGTACTGGGGATCTGCTATGGTATGCAACTAGCCTGCGAGGCGTTGGGCGGGCGTGTGTCGAGCGCCCCGGCACGCGAGTACGGACGCGCCCAGTGCCGCATCCTCGACGGCGAAGCGTTGTTTTCCGGGGTGCCCGAGCAAACTCA
The DNA here is from genome assembly GCA_012728855.1 of Rhodopirellula sp. Classification (GTDB taxonomy): domain Bacteria; phylum Planctomycetota; class Planctomycetia; order Pirellulales; family Thermoguttaceae; genus JABWBD01. Next base: position 73,898 of record JAAYEH010000311.1, read on the forward strand.
GGTTTGGATGAGCCACGGCGATCAGGTGACCGAGGTCTCCGATGACTTTTTGCCGCTGGCCCGGACCGACACTTGCCCGTTCGCGGCGGTCAAGCACCGCCGGCTGCCGATCTACGGCCTGCAGTTCCACCCGGAGGTGACCCATACGCCGATGGGCTCGGCGATTCTCGGCAACTTTCTCAGCCGCGTCTGTCAGTGCTCCGGTGCGTGGAAATTACAGGATTTCGCCGATCAGACGATCGCCGAGTTACGTCGGCGCGTCGGCGAAGGCCGAGTGATCTGTGGCTTGTCGGGCGGAGTCGACTCCTCGGTGACCGCAGCCTTGCTTTCGCGAGCCATCGGCAAGCAGCTTTCCTGCATCCTCGTCGATAACGGCCTGCTCCGCCAAGGCGAGGTCCAGACGGTCATCCGCGAGTTCAGCGATCACTTCAAGACCGATCTGCACGTGGTGCGGGCGGAGGAGCGATTTCTTGCGGCCCTGGCCGGCATAACCAATCCGCAGGAGAAGCGCCGACGCATCGGCCATGCCTTTATTGAGTGCTTTGCCGCCGAGGCCATTCGCATCGAGAACGCCCGGTTCCTGGCGCAAGGCACGCTCTATCCCGACGTCATCGAGAGCGGCGGCCTGCGCGACGGCCCCGCGGCGACCATCAAACTGCACCACAACGTAGGAGGACTGCCGGAGAACCTCGATTTTGAATTGATCGAGCCGCTGCGGGATCTGTTCAAGGACGAGGTTCGCAAGCTGGGACTTCAACTGGGACTGCCGGAGGATATGGTCTGGCGTCATCCGTTTCCAGGGCCCGGGTTGGCCGTCCGCTGCGTCGGCGAGGTGACCGGCGTGCGATTGGCCACGCTCCGCGAGGCGGATGCGATCGTGGTCGAGGAGATCAAACGGGCGGGGCTTTACCGGCAGACCTCACAGTCGTTTGCCGTTCTGCTTCCCGTTCAGAGTGTCGGCGTGATGGGCGACGCGCGAACCTACGACGATGTCGTGGCGGTCCGCTCGATCGACTCTGAGGACTTCATGACGGCCGACTGGAGCCACCTCCCCTACGAAATTCTCGCCCGGATTTCGACCCGTATTATCAACGAGGTGGCCGGGGTGAATCGAGTCGTCTATGACATCAGTTCAAAGCCGCCGGCGACCATCGAATGGGAGTAAACCTGTTTTGGCGAAAGACGCATCGCAATCACCAACCGCCGAACCGCCGAAATTCGAGGAAGCACTGGAGCATCTCGAACGGATCGTCGAGCAATTGGAAGATGGACGCATCGGCCTGGACGAGGCGATGGCCGGATACGAGAAGGGCGTGAAACTGTTGCGGCAGTGCCACGAACTGCTCCAGAAGGCAGAGCGGCGTATCGAACTGCTCAGTGGGATCGACTCGGAAGGAAACCCGCTTACCACCCCGATGGATGATGAGGCGACCTCGCTAGAGGCCAAGCCGCGTCGCCGGAGGCGGACTGCGCCGCAACACCCGACCCCCTCGGAAGTTATTCCTCGCGAGGCGGAGGGAGACGATGTGGACGTGCCAGGGGGGCTGTTTTAGAATGTGGGAATGACTCACCCGACTCCCCTGCTGGCCCAGTGCGTCGAGCACCTGCGACCCCGCATCGACTCTGCACTGAGCCAATACACCGATCTAGCGGCAGACTGCCCCGCGGAACTCCGCGAGGCGATGCGTTACAGCTTGCTGGCTCCCGGTAAACGAATCCGCCCGCTGTTGGTTCTGCTTAGTGCCCAGGCATGCGGGGGGGGGCCGGAGACCGCCATGCCGGCCGCCTGTGCCGTGGAAATGGTTCACACCTATTCTCTGATCCACGACGACCTGCCGGCGATGGACGACGACGACCTGCGCCGTGGCCGCCCGACCTGTCATAAGAAGTTCGGCGAAGCGCTGGCGATCCTCGCCGGCGACGCCTTGCTGGCGCTGGGCTTTGAAGTCGTGGCCCGCCATATCCAACCGGCTGCCGTTGCCGCACGGTGCTGCGCGGAATTGGCCGCGGCAGCGGGGCCATGCTGTCTTGTGGGTGGCCAAGCCGATGATTGTCTGGGCAAGCTCCGGCGGAGCGACTCGGAGGATGCGAGTCCCGAAAGCGGCATGGTCCGATTGGAGTCGATCCATCAGCGGAAGACCGGGGCGATGATCGCAGTGTCGTTGCGTCTGGGGGCGCTGGCAGCCGGCGCCGACGCGGCCCGGTTGGCATCGTTGGACCGCTTCGGCCGCTGCTTGGGGCTGGCGTTTCAGATCACCGACGACCTGCTGGACGTCCGCGGCGCAGAGGCGGAGGTCGGCAAGCGGCTTGGCAAGGATTCGAATCGCGGCAAACTGACATTTCCCGGACTATTGGGAATTGACCGGAGTGTCCGCCGAGCCGAAGAATTGATCGATGAAGGTTGTGATGCCCTGGCGCCGCTGGGATCGCAAGCCGACGGACTAAAGGCGGTGGCGAGGTACGTGTTGGAAAGGAATCTTTGATGAATACGCTCCTGTCGTCGATCAAGTCGCCCAATGACCTCAAGGGCCTCGCGCACAAGCAGCTTGAGCAGTTGGCCGCTGAAATCCGCGAGGCGCTTTGCCGCATCGCGCGCACGCGGACCGCCCATTTCGCCTCGAATCTTGGTGTGGTCGAGTTGGCCTTGGCCTTGCATACCACCTTCGATTTCAACTACGACCGTTTGATTTGGGATACCGGCCATCAAATCTATCCCCACAAAATGCTTACCGGCCGCTATCCGCAGATCGATACGATCCGCACCCGTGGCGGACTGATGGGCTATCCCAATCCCGCCGAAAGCCCCTACGACCTCTTGATGACCGGACACGCCGGCTCGAGTGTGGCAACGGCTTTGGGACTGAAGTGCGGCGACGACCTGTTCCGGCCCGACGAGGACCGACACGCGGTCGCCGTCATCGGCGACGGTGCCTTCCCATCCGGAATCGTCTTCGAGGCAATGAACCATGTCGGCGGTTTGAAAAAAAACATCACCGTCGTGCTGAACGACAACAAGATGTCGATCTGTCCGCGGGTGGGCGGACTGGCCGAGTATCTCGACCGGCTGCGGATGGCGACATTTTACACCGGGCTGAAGAGCGAGATTCAGAGGATTCTCACGCACGTTCCCCTGTTGGGCGACCCGGTGGAGCGTATCCTGGCGCAGACCAAAGATGCGATCAAGGCAGGTTTGCTCGGCGGCATGCTCTTCGAGGAACTGGGGTTCCATTATTTGGGACCGGTCGATGGCCACAACATCCGGCAGATGCAGAAATACCTGTTGATGGCCCGTACCTTTGCCGGACCAGTGCTCTTGCACATCGTTACCGAGAAAGGGCATGGATTTGAACCGGCGGTGGTGGATCCGGTCTACTTCCATACCCCTTCGCAGTTTCCCGATGGCAACGGTTCGTCCGAAGCCGGCGGCAAGCCCTCCAATGCCTATACCCGCTATGCTCGCGACGCGATCCGGGAGCAGATGCGGAAGAACGACCGCGTTGCGGTGATTACCGCCGCCATGTGCCAAGGCAACATGCTTGAACCGATCCGCGAAGAGTTCCCCGAGCGGTTTTTCGACGTCGGCATTTGCGAATCCCACGCGGTGGCGTTTGCCGCCGGATTGGCCAAGACGGGCGGCCGGCCGATCGTCGATATCTACAGCACCTTCCTGCAACGGAGCTACGACCAGATCTTCCAGGAGGTCGCTCTGCAGGATCTGCCGGTGACGCTGATGCTCGATCGCGCCGGATTGACCGGTCCCGACGGTCCGACGCACCACGGCGTTTTCGATCTGACGTACCTGCGCCCCTTTCCGAACATGGTCGTCATGGCCCCCGGCGACGCCGCCGATCTGACCGCGATGTTGGACTTCGCCCTCTCGCACCACGGCCCGACGGCGATCCGCTATCCGAAGGCGCCGGCTGCCATGATCGACCGGGATTTGATGCCGATCGAATTGGGAGTGGCTGAGGTTCTCGGATGGGGTGGAGACGGAACGATCATCGCATGTGGGGCATTGCTGGACAACTGCCGGAAGGCGGCGGAAATGCTCCGCGAGGAAGGCATGGAGGTCGGCGTCATCAACGCCCGTTTCGTCAAACCGCTGGATAAGGCAACGATCCTCCGCGCCGTGGAAGAATCTCCCCTGGTGGTCACGGTCGAGGAGGGGGCTTTGATGGGCGGGTTTGGTTCGGCGGTGCTCGAAGCGGCGTCCGACGCGGGCTTGGATACCAGCCGCATCCACCGACTGGGCATACCCGATCGTTTCATTGAGCACGGCGACCGCAAATCGCTGCTTGCCGACCTGAGCCTCGACGCGCACGGGATCGCCGCCACCTGCCGGCGGTTGGCCGGGAAGCCGGAACTTGTCGAGAGCCTTCAGAGGCGGCGGGCGAAATAGCGGCTCGAATTCACTCAGACTGTAAGAGTCTATCCGGAAACGGGGACAGGCACCTCGCCGAACCGTGTTTCTCTCGCCGGCAGAAGCTAATTGGCTCGGAGCCAGTCCCGTTTCTGAACCATGCCAGAATGTGGCGGTCAAGGATGCCGATTTTCCAAAATCACCAGACCCTCGCCACCCGGTTACTGTAGCGGGGTAAGCGTTGGATGAGGAACTGCGAGGCGCGTGCGACGATTGGCGCCGGCGCGTGTGGCCACCAAGTTGGCGATTTCTCAAATCCGAGGGGACATGGTGGCCACGCGCCTGTGGGTGGCAAGAAAGAAGCATGGAGCACGGCGTTCGGAGCATGGACCGCGCTGGGCGTTTCCGGCGGAAAGGGACCGCGATCCCTTCCGGCGGCCGGCGGGAGAACTCAAATCATCAACCCAATTGCCATCCCTGAAAGGGCCTTTTCTGTCAAGGGCCGCCTGGTGGATTTTTTTGCGTACCATCTGCGCGAAAGCCTTTTTGGGCTTTTTGTTCTGGCTGAGGAGTCGGTTCAGAGGCTTGATTGACACGGTTATTCTTATCGAGGTTCTTTGTGCCGTTCTTTTCCTTGCGGCAGCACCCCTATCCATCCCTTCGTGGATACGCCTGCCTTTCGCGGCAGTCGCTCAGGTTCTGTACGAGCCTGACACCGAATTATTCTGCTGCGACCGTCTCGCCGGCGTTTGGCCGTCTCAATCAAAGAGACGCTCGGCAAGCGAGGCCGAGTCCATTGGCAATTTCAGACTGGCCTTTGCGCTGGCGAGGGCCTCTTCCTGGTCAGGAAGGGCCGATGCAACCGTCACTCGTGATTCCGTCTTCCTCTTCGTCGATTTTCCAATGGTTCCCGGTAGCCCCTTCCGCCTTCGCCGTCGCTTCTCCGACGCGAAACTCAACGCGCGGCAGATCGACAAAGTGGTTCTTGTCGGCGGCGCCAGTCGCCCCCCCTAGTCCATCGTCTCCTCCAGGAGCGGTTGGGGCAGCCGGTCCACAGCGAGGTCGCCCCCGATCTCTGCGTGGCGATGGGAGCCTCGATCCAGGGCGGAATGATCGCGGGCGTCGACGTGGGGCCGGTCCTGGTCGACATTACCCCGCACACGCTGGGAATTCAGGCGCTGGGCGATCTGATGGGGTTTACGTCGGTCCACCACTTCGCGCCGATCATCGAGCGCAACACCGCGCTGCCCGCCGCCCGTTCCGAGATGTTCGCCACCTCCTACGACAACCAGGACGCGGCCCAGATCACCGTCTACCAAGATAATCGAAAAGGCGAAAAAGGCCATGCCCGAAGCCCCGGCCGAAGATGCTGAGGAGATTCGGCTGCTCGTCGAAAGCCTCCGCGAGGCGATCCGCCAACGCGCCGATTCCGATATCGAGAAAGTCCCCGGTCAACTCGACGACCTCGTTTTCTATCTGGCGGACGCATGACGGTCGAAACGTCGTCGGAGCAGATCGGCCTCGGACCGCTTCGCTGCCCCACCTGCGGCGCGGAGCAGGAGTGGAGCGAGACGTGCCGACGTTGCCGCAGCGATCTGTCGTTGCTGGTGGGCCTGGCCGACGCCTGGCTCGGCTGCTACCGCGAAGCGCTCTCGGCGTTGCGGGCGGGCCGGTTGGCTCAGTCGCTCGAACTGGCTCGCCGCTGCCATCAACTCGCCGCCAACCGCCGCTCCCGGCGGTTGCTGGCCGTCTGCCATCTATTGAACCGCAATTGGTCCGCCGCCTTGAGGCCAGCAACTCCGCTGCTTGACGAGTAGTGTTGGAGTGCGCGTGGCTTGTCACCGCCTTCTTTCTCTCTTTCCTGCTTTCTTTCTTCAACCTGCTTCTCGACGTTTTCAAAGAGAAGTCCAAAGCAGGAAAGCGACGACAGGTCGTGCGCACTCCAAAGGCTACAACTTCCACGAGTCGTCGTTTTGCGGTCCCCAGAGATCGGTTTGCGGCAAGAGGAGTTCGGGCAAATTGCCACGCGATAGGGATTCGGGCAGGGGATGGTGCCGGGCGGGCACGCCGTAGGCGAGGGTATCGGGCGGAATATCCTTGGTGACCAGCGAGCCCGCACCAATGAACGTGTTTCGCCCCACCGTCACGCCCGGGCAGATCGTTACGCCGCCGCCGATGGTTACATGATCGTCGATCCGCGCCCCTTGCACCGGCGCCGCTTGGCGCATGGGGTATTTGTCGTTCAAGAACGTCGTACCCGGGCCGACAAACACCATGCTGCCGATCTGTGTACCGCTGGGGATGTAGACGTGGGCCATGATCTTCACGCCGTCGCCGACGTGAATCCGCCCTTCCAGCGTACATTGATGATGCACCACGCAGCGGTCGCCGATGGTCACCTCGGCGCGGATCAACACATGGTGCCCGCATTGAAAGCGATCGCCGATGGTAGTGTTGGCGTAGAGGATCGAACCGGCGCGGATGATCGCATCGTCGCCGATGCGAAGCGGGCATGAATCGCCCGGGTAGCGGTAGCCGAGCACTACGCCGTCATCGACTTGAGCGTGCGATCCGATTTCATACCAGGAATTGTCGGCGATTTTGGAGTGCGTGTGACTTGTCACTGCTTTCTTTCTGTTTTCTTCCTTATTGTCTTTCATCTGTCTGTCTTTCAATGTCCCCGCGGCAAACCGTTCAAAGAAAGAAAGCGACGACGAGTCGTGCGCACTCCAAGAAATCCTTTGTAGCCGAGGGATTCGGCAATTGCAAATCCGGACGAGAATACTTGCCGAGCCCGTGGGCCAAGCACTATGCTGAAACCGTACCGGGCCTCGCGCCAACAGACGGACCGACATCTGGCAACAAAGGAATCTCCACGATGTACGACGTTAAACGAAATTCGAATACCCGGGTTCGACCGGACAGCGGTGACGACCGCCCGCAACGAGTGATTTTTCTCGGAGGATCGTGCGGCGCCTCGCACCAGTGGGCCGTTCTGCGGCACGAGGAGCACGGTCCGGCCCCGTGCGTGCAGAAGATCACCAACAACCTCTTGCGGCGCGCGGGCTGCTGGAAGGCGTCGTGATGTCGGGCAGCGACGAGGCAAGCATTACATCCGACGTCATTTCGGCCATTCGGTATGTCGGCCAGTGCTACGAGGCCGACAATCGTGAGACAGGCATCCCCAATCTCTTTCACAAGAAATACCGCCACGTCACGTTCCTTTCCGGCAGCGAGGATCTGGCCAGCGGGGTGCTCGACCGGGTGCCGATCGAACGCGGGCTCGCCTTGGCCGCTGAAAAGGAGGCTGCACTTTATCGGAAAGACAAGACGCTGGTTTATTGCCTCTTCCCGTTGGTAGGCGATCCCGGTAGTCTGCCCCATTTGCCCAGTCCCTTATGCGCACCGGTTCTGTACTATCCAGCGACGATCGACGACGACGGTTCCGTGGCGTACCTCGCCATCGACCGCTCGCAGCAGCGAATGAACGCGCCGGTGATCGCGGCGCTCGTTGGCGGGGAAAACGGTTCTTCGGTCGACGATCTATTGAAGCAATTTCCCCAAGCGCCGCTCGGACGAGACGGTCTGCACACCTTGATCGCCCTGCTCATGGACGTTCTTCCCGAGGTCGATGCTCTCGGCCTCACGGCATTTCCTCAACTCGTTTCGGAGAAGCACGTCCGCCGCGCCATGCGGCAATCCGAGCCGCACGACCAGCGCCGTCTCCACTGCTTGCCGGCGGCCGCGGTCGCCCTGATTCCCAACTCTCCCGACACGCGCGGAGCGCTCTACGAACTGGCGGCCCTAGCGGACGGCCGGCCCGTTTCGACGCCGCTTGGCGCTGTTCTCAACCCTCCAAAAGGTTTCTTCGCAAGAAGCGACGCCCCGGCGGGCAGCGTGCCGGCCGTGCTGAGCCGGCCGCAGCAGCGCGTGCTCCGCTCGGCGGCCTCCGTGCCGCTGACGCTTGTGGTGGGACCGCCGGGAACCGGCAAGTCGTATACAATCGCGGCCCTGGCGATCGACCATGTCGCCCGTGGCGAGTCGGTCTTGATCGCCTCGCGGATGGACCACGCCGTCGATGTTGTTGCGAAAAAGATCGAGGAGATGATCGGCCCGTCGCCCTGTATTCTCCGCGGCGGACGGCATCAGTACATCCGGGAACTCAAGCGTTTTCTCGAACAGATCCTCCACGGCATCCAGCTCGATCCACCCGTCGCCACACAGGATTTCCGACGCATGAAGCGCGAAGTCGCGCGCGCCGAGCGAACGGTCTTGCGGTTGGAAAGACTCCTGGTGCGGCAGTGCGCGCTGGAGGAACGGTGGGGCGTTGAAGCGGCGCTGTCGGCGTCCGACCGGTTTGCGGCCGGATTGCGGCGGAAGGTCGTGCTGGGATATCTCGGCTGGCAACTCGGCAAGACGCCGCTCTGGGATATGGCACGCGAGTACGAGGAGGCGATCGGCGGTCGGAGCAACGCGGTTCGGCAACTCGTCCGCGCAACGCTTGCTCGGCGTCTTGCCGGAATGCTCCATAGTCATCGCGGCGACCTGACGCGGTTTCTCCACGCCATCCGAGCGCGCGGCGACCGGAGGCAGGAGAAGCTCTTTTCCGAAATCCGCCTCGATGTACTTTTGGGAACGTTTCCGGTGTGGCTGGTGAACCTCGCCCACGTATCCGAGGTTCTTCCTCTGGAGCGCGAATTGTTCGACGTGGCGATCCTCGACGAGGCGACACAGTGCGACATTGCCAGTTGTCTGCCCGTCTTTCAGCGAGCGAAACGGGCGGTGGTCGTTGGCGACCCCAGCCAGTTGCGTCACGTTTGCTTTCTATCGCGCGAGCGACAGCAGGCGATCGCCGAGCACGTCGGCCTCGGTCCCGATCGGCGGGCGAGTCTCGACTATCGCGAGAAGAGCATCCTCGACCTGCTGAGCGAGACGATCGGCTCTCAATCGCAAGTTCACTTCCTCGACGAGCACTTCCGTAGCATGCCCGACATCATCGCCTTCAGTAACCGCGAATTCTACGCCGATTCCCTCAAGGTGCTGACGCAGCGGCCCGAAACCGCCGGCCGGCGATGCGTCGAGATGCATTTCGTGGCCGGAGGACGCAAGGAGGGGAGTGCTAACAAGCCGGAGGCCGACGCCTTGGTCGACGAAGTCGTCCGCCGAGTCGAGACGGAAGCCGGGCTGCCTGCGGCCGCGAGGCACTCGATGGGGGTTCTTTCCCCCTTGCGAGACCAGGTGGACTACATCTCGGCGCAGTTGGACAAGCGGCTTTCCATCAAGTCGATCCAGACGCACGACTTGCTTGTCGGCACGGCGCATACTTTCCAGGGCGAAGAGCGCGACGTGATGTATCTCTCGCTTGCGGTCGATCGCCGGAGCCATCCCGCCACGTTTCTTTTCATCATCAACCCGAACGTCTTCAACGTGTCGATCACGCGGGCGAGGAACGAACAGTACGTGTTCTGCTCCGTCGAACCGGACGACCTCAAGCCGGGAACGCTCCTGCGGCGTTACTTGGAGCGGATCGGCCGCGGTCCGACAGATTCCGAGAGACTTCCCGACAGTCCGCCCGACGCCGTATTGAGCGAAGTTCAGGCGGAACTCCAGCGAGAGGGCTTTCGCACGTTCACCGCCTATCCGCTGGCGGGACGGAAGATCGATCTGATGGTCGAGCGGCACGGTCGCACGATCGGGATCGACCTGATTGGCTGTCCCGGCCTCTTTGCCGCCGCCATCGAACTGGACCGCTACCGCACTCTCCAGCGCGCCGGCTTGCCGCTCATGCCGTTGCCGTATCGAGCCTGGAAGGCGGATCGTCGAGCATGCATCGCGGCGGTCGTGGCATGGCACGAAGGGATGGGGGGATGTTTTCCACGTCGGCCGTCGAAGGTCGAGGGTTGAGGGTTCTACGGATGGTCGAAGATCATCTTCTGCACGTCGACCCCTTCGATCTTGGCGAGCTTGTCGGCCATTTCATGGCAGGTGGCCTCATCGCCGTACATTTCCAGCAGGATCAGGCCGCGCGGCGAACAGAGATTATGATCGACGTGATGCAGGCCGATGCGGGTCTTGATGTTGCACCCGTAGGCCGTGAGTAGTTCTTGGACCGCGCCGGCCTTGGTCATGCGGTCGGTGATGTGGACTCCGAAAACGATGTGTTTTTCTTCCATGGCGGGTCTCCTTGGCAAGTCTTGCGTTCCCGTTGGCCGCTGTTCATAATGACACGGCATTGTAACTGATCGCGCCGGGCGACGGCAACGGGTCGCCGCGGTTTTCCAAGACACCTGCAAACACTCCGCCGATGGGCAGTATCGCACTCGAACCGCTTGATCTAGGATTGGTTCTGCTTTATCTCGTGGCGGTGACTTCGCTGGGGGTTTGGTTCAGCCGCGGGATCCAGTCGAGCAAGGACTTCTTCCTCGCCGGGCGGGCGTTGCCGTGGTGGGCCGTCGGCATGTCGCTGGTCGTCTCGGACATCGGCGCCAAGGACATGGTCGGCTTGGCCACCGACGGCTACCGCTATGGTCTGGTGATGATGAATTTCGATTTCATCGGCTGTGCGTTTCCCGTGCTGGTGGCGGCGTTCCTTTTCATGCCTTTCTTCTGGATCGCCGGCGTCTATACCATTCCGGAATATCTCGGCCGCCGTTACAACCCCGCCGTCCGCACCGCCTTTGCCGTGATCTGGGCGCTGTTCATGATGGGCACGGTGGGAACGATCTTCGTCAGCGCCGCGGCGATGTTTGAGGGGCTGTTGGGCTGGGGGTTCTGGTTCTCCGTAGCGGTCACCGGGGTGCTTGTCGCCATTTACACCACCGTGGGCGGATTGAAAGCGGTGGTCGTCACCGACGCGCTCTCCTGCATCGTACTCATCGTCGGCGCGGCGTTGATCTGCATCAGCGGCCTGGCACAAGTCGGCGGGTTCGGCGGACTGCACGAGCGGGTTACCTCGATCGACTGGACTCAGCACCATTTCCAGATGATTCTGCCGGCCGACCACCCGGAGTACCCTTGGCCAGCGGTTCTCTTGGGCCTGGGGTTCGTCCTCGGCCCCGCCTATTGGATCGGCAACCAGGCGATTGTGCAGCGGGCGTTTGGCACGAAGAGTCAGAGCCAGGCCCGCGCCTCGTACCTCTTCTGCGCGGCAATTAAACTCTTTTTTCCGGTGCTGTTGGTTCTGCCCGGGCTGATTGCGGTGGCGTTGTTCCACGAAGAACTCGGCCGCCCCGGGGCGGATTGGCAGGCGGGGAGCCAAGTGTTGCCGATGTTGGTCAAGCGACTGCTGCCCACCGGTGTGCTGGGCCTGGTACTGGGGGCCTTTCTGGCCGGCGTGCTCTCCAATCTCGACTCCTACGTGAATTCCGCCAGCACGCTGCTGGTCAACGACCTCTATCGGCCCTTTGTTCGGGGCGCCAGCGATCGACACTACCTCCGCATCGGTCAGATGCTCGTCGTGGTGCTGTTGACGGCCGGCGCGCTGCTCAGCTACTTGATCAAGACCCAGTTCGGCTCGGTGTTCGAGGCGTTTCAGACCTTCATGGCCTTTTTCCAAGGACCGTTGTTGGCTCTATTGCTGTTGGGAATGCTTACGCGGCGGGCGACCGCCTGGGGCGGCTTCGCCGGGATGCTCCTCGGCGTCGGAACCGCCTGCTTCCTGAATGCCGCCCGCTTCCTCTTCGGGCGCGAGGCGGCCGTTTCGTTTCTCTGGGTCGCCTGGTGGTCGTTCGTTGCCGCGTTGCTGGGGACGATCTTCGTCAGTCTGCTCACCCGTCCCTACGACACCCAGCGGCTTCGCGGTTTGGTCTGTTGGATCCCGGCCGATGAGGAGGCTTCTTGATGAACGGGATCATGGCGCAATCGTTCATCTCGGCGTGGCTCGTGGCAGCGGGCGGACCGATCGAGGGCAAGGTGGCGTTTATCGGTGTCTTTGCGATCTTGCTGGTTTGGCTGCTGCTGATGCCGCGGCGATTGGTGGTGGAGGAGGGAACCAATCTGCCCTGGTGGCAAAATACGCGATATTGGGCGATACTGATTGTCTTGATTGAAATCGCCGTCTATTACCGGTGGGGCTAACCAAAGGAGATAATCATGCATAAGATCAGCCGACGTGAAATGATGGGAACGACCGGTATCGCACTGGCCGGCGCCATGCTGGGAACGACCCGCCGAGCCTCGGCGGCGCAGGCAAAGGTGATGGAAACAAAGGTGATCAGCCACCAGCCGGAGCGATATCACGGCTGGCCGACGATCGCGCGACGAGCCAACGGCCAGCTCCTGGTGGTCTGCTCCGGCGGGCGCGAGGCCCACGTCTGCCCTTTCGGCTGCGTGGAACTGATCCGATCGGACGACGGCGGCGAGACCTGGGGTTGGCCCTGCGTGGTGATGGATTGCGAAATCGATGATCGCGACGCCGGCGTGATGGAAACCAACAAGGGAACTCTGCTGGTCACGACGTTCACGTCGCTGGCCTACGAGTCCGGGCTGAAGAAGGCGGAAGCGGCGGAAATCAGCGGCAGCGGCAAGTGGCCGGAAGACCGGCTCCGCCGCTGGCGCGCCGCTCATAATCGGCTCACCGCCGAGCAGCGCCAAAAGGCGCTCAGCGTTTGGATGATTCGCTCGACCGACGAGGGGGTTACCTGGTCAGGCCGCTACGAATCGGGCGTGAACAGCCCGCATGGCCCGATCCAACTCTCCGACGGGCGGCAGCTTTACGCCGGTAAGGAATTGTGGAGCGGCGAGCACCGCATCGGAGTCTGCGAGTCGAGCGACGACGGCCAAAGCTGGCGGTGGCTGGCCGAGATTCCCTCGCGGGCGGGCGACGATCCCAACGGTTATCACGAGCTTCATGCCGTGGAGGCCGCCGATGGCAGGATCCTTGTCCAGATCCGAAACCACAACAAAGCGAATTCCGGGGAGACTCTGCAGACCGAATCGTCCGACGGCGGCAAGACATGGTCGGAGCCGCACTCGATCGGCGTCTGGGGTCTCCCTTCGCATCTGCTGCGCCTGAAAGACGACCGTCTGTTGATGACCTACGGCCATCGCCGGCCGCCATTTGGGAATCAGGCCCGCCTAAGCAACGATCACGGCCGCACCTGGTCGGAGGCGATGATCCTCTCCGGCGACGGCCCCGGCGGCGATTTGGGCTATCCCTCCACGGTACAACGCGACGATGGCGCCCTGGTGAGCGTCTGGTACGAAGTGATGAAAGGTTCGCCCCACGCCGTGTTACGCCAGGCTATTTGGAACCTGGAAGGGTAGTCGCTGTGAACTCAAACGGGGTCGGGAGTCTTTTTCCGTATCGGCCGCCCGCGGGCGGCCGATACGGA
>JAAYEH010000312.1 GCA_012728855.1 Rhodopirellula sp.
GTTCGGATTGCAGGCTGCAACTCGCCTGCATGAAGCCGGAATCGCTAGTAATCGCGGGTCAGCATACCGCGGTGAATGTGTTCCTGAGCCTTGTACACACCGCCCGTCAAGCCACGAAAGTGGGGGGTCGGCGAAGTCGCTGAGCCAACCGTAAGGAGGCAGGCGCCGAACCGAAACTCCGCGATTGGGACTAAGTCGTAACAAGGTAGCCGTAGGGGAACCTGCGGCTGGATCACCTCCTTTCTAAGGATTTTCCGATCGGTACATTCACGATGTGCCGGTCACCAAGATATGGAGCCGATCCGAGTGCTGGTGGGCTTTTGACCACGCTATCAAATCATAAGCAGGCCCGGCCGGAGCAATTCGGCCGGGCCTGTGCTTTTGTAGGTTCCGCTTGCCGAGCGGAACCTTGGCCGTTGGGGTTCCGCTCGGCAAGCGGAACCTTGGCTGTTGGGGTTCCGCTCGGCAAGCGGAACCTACTTGGTGCGGCTTTGCTCAGGAGCCGACTTTTTCTTTGGTCGATAGAACCGCAGAGAAGAGAAGGGAGGGCTGGGAGGCGTTGATTTTTTGCGGGTATGCGGGGATGATTAGGGGGTTGCCGAGGCAGGGGTTCTGGTTTGCTTGTCATGGAAGCCGTCATGAAACAGCCGATTGCTGGTGTTGCTCCCGCGGAAGTTGCTGAAGTGCCGTCGATGACGGTTTGGCCGTCGATCGGAGCCACGGGTGCCGGTCGCTTGGTGGGCCGTTTGGCCGCCATCGGCGGCGGCGTTGGTGTTTTCACGGTCGGCAATCTGTTGGCTGTGTTGACGATTCCGATCAGCTTGGTCGTGTATGTATGGCGAATTCTTCCCTTTGTGGCCACGCGCTACACCGTCACCAATCGGCGGGTCGTCGTGCGCAAGGGCCTGCGAGCGACCGACGCGGAATCGATCGGGCTGACGGAGTTCGACACGATCGACGTGGAAGTGCTGGATGGGCAAGCGTGGCTCCGTGCCGGCGATGTGGTTTTCCGACGCGAGGGCAACGAGGTCTTTCGGCTGGCGGGCGTGACACGGCCCTACGCGTTTCGTGAAGTGTGCCGGAAAGCGCACACCGCACTGGCGAGCGTCCGCGGAGTGGTTGGGGCCCAGACGGGGCAGTCGGCCGCCGCGGTCTGAGGCGGCGGCGACTTCGCACACCTTATTTCTCGAGCGATGCTAACGAGACGTCCCAAAGCAACTGACGCTGCCATCCTCCTCGGTGAGATAGAGCTTGCCGTCGGCGACGGCGATGCCGTTGAAGACGGGCGGGAAGGGGAGGACATGCTCGGTGACTTTCTCGCCCGTGGCGGCGTCGAAGACATTCAATAGCGCGCCCTTGCGGGCTTCAAACGCGCCCAGTGGATCCTTGGGATCGACCACGTCCGGCGGCCCGGCGACGAAGAGATGGTCTTCCGCCAGCGCCATGGCGCGGATCCGCACCGGAATCCGCTCCGACCAGCGACTGCGGCCGCCGCCGGTGTTCTTGGCGAAGAGGAGATAGCCCCGCGCGGCCGGCGTGAAGAAGACCGTCGGATCGAGCCCCCGCAGCGAATCGAACATCCGCACGTAGTAGACCGAGCGGTTATCGTGGACGAGGAGCCTTCCGTACTCGCCGTCCATGTTCCAGGGGACTCGCTTGAAGTAGCTGTCGTCCAGCAGGCCGCTGGGCGCCGCAAACGGCGGCCGGCCCGGCCGGCGGTTCAACTCGCTATCGAAGGCGGCCGAACGCATGAAGATCGCCGCGCCGTCGCTCACCAGGATGTCGGGCAGCACGCCCATCGGGAGTTGGAAGTTTTCATCGAGGTCGCCGACCGTGTAGTGCGGTCCTGCGAGCGTGGTTTGGTGGCGGATCGCCCCGCTGGCGGCGTCGAGACCGAACATGCGGATGCCGCCGTCGACCTGCGAGGATCGCCCGGCCGCGAAATAGACGGTGCCGTTTTCCAGCAACACGCTGCCGTGGACCGGCCAGGCCGACTCGAGCTGGTCGAAGGCCCCGATGAGCCGCTGGCGCGGCGCGCCGCGGAATCGCCAGACGAGCCGCCCGTCGTCGGCCTTCAGGCAGTACACCCAGCCGTCGGCCGAACCGAACAAGACGGTGCCACGGTGGTAGGTCGGTGGGGAATCGATGCGACCGCCTGCGGCGAATTGCCATCGCGTGCTGCCGTCGCTGCCATCGAGACAGGCGAGGTGATGCTCGTCGACCACGGCCGTGTAGATCTTGTCGCCGACGGCGATCGGCGCCGACAACTTGCCGGCGGCAAGTTTCACTCTCCACAGCAGCTTCGCATCGCGCGGCACTTCGGTCGTCACGGAACCGGTCCGCCTCGAGTCGTGCCGGAAGGTCGGCCAATCACCGGCCGACGGGACGTCGGAAGGGGGCGCCGATGAGGCCATCTCGCTGAATGCCGGTCCACGCTGAAGGGGATGCTCGGCTTTCGACTCTTGACCCTCGACTCTCGACTCCTCCGGAGCCAGGGCGAACAGGCCGTTGAGCTTCTCGTCGATGTAGCACTGGCAGGGGTGCGGCGGCACGTACTGGAGCCCATTGGCGGGCATCATGCCGACGTGGCAGGTGCCGCGGACCCAGTTGTCGACGGTGTGTTTGCCCTCTTGGAGATCGACGCACTCAGTGCCGCGCCGGCTGGCGAGGATGTAGCGGAGGGTGGCCTTGTTGCGATAGCAGCGGTGGTGGTGATGCGCCTTGAAGATATTGCCCAGCGGTATGGATTGTTTCAGATCGCCCGTCGAAAGATCGTAGGCGTTTACCGTTCGAGGCCAGAAGGTACGTTGTTTTTTCGAGCGGCCGATTTCGAAAAAGGCTTCGTCGAGTTCCGGGCTCCAGGTCCAGACGAGCCGGTCGATCACAAACACGTCTTTCCATTCGTACCAGAGATGGCCGATGTATTTCTTCGTCTGCCGCCAGAGGAGCTTGCCGTCGGCGGCGGAGAAGGCGGCCAGCGCGCTGGGGCTGGCATGGAGGACGACCCCGTCGGCGACGATCATCGTGCCGATCCAGAGGTCGCCCTGCGAGTTCATGCCGCCGGCCGTTTGATCGGCCTCGTCGGCCGGAAACGACGACCGCCATCTCTCCTGGCCGCTTGGGCCGTCGAGGCAAACAATCTCGGGGCCGTCGATCAGCGCCACGATTCTCCCATCGCTGGCCATATTCACCGACGGATCGAGTTGGGGCGGCTCGACCTTGCCAGAGCCGGTCGCCCACTTGATGTAGTCGACCGTGCTGCCCCGGTAGCCGACCGGCGTGGTCCAGCGGGGCTTGCCTGAGGCCGCGTCGACCGCCACGATCTTGAGCCGACCCTCGTCGAAGATCGACAGCACCAGCGTGCCGTCGACGCAGAGGATTTCGCCGGTTCCCTCGGTGCCGGCGTAGGTCTTGAGGATCTCGCCGGTCCGCGCATCGAGTTCGGAAACCGGCGCGCGGTAACCGAGGGTGACATAGACCTTGTCGCCGGCGGCCACCAACCGCTTCTGGATATTCAGCGGGATGTCGCCGGGGCGATTGTTGAACCAGGTCTCCTTCCACTCGCGCCAACCCCAACGGCGGATCGGCACTTTCCAGAGCAGCACGCCGTTGAAGGCGTCGCGGGCGACGAGGAACCATTTGTCCGGCAGAGGGTGGTCGCCGACGAGGCTGATGGGCGCCTCGTCGACAATCAAGAATAGTCGCCCCTGCGCCGTGACCAGGGTGCTGACGCTCGAGTCGGTCTCGTGCGATCGCAGCCACTGGGGGCCGGCCGTCCACTGGTAGCGACGCGGCGGTCCGACCACGGTGTCGCGGGCGACCGGGTTGCCGTCGGAGCCGTGCAGGTAATGGGTCCATTCATCGATTTCGGCGGGCCACACTTTCCGGAGACGAACCCAGCCGCCGCCGGAATCGATCACGGACACGTCGCCGTGGCCGGACCGGCGGAGCTGTGTCGTGAGATCGTCGGCCCCGCCGGCGGATACGCCAAGAAAAGCCGTGCCCAGCGGAGCGAGCACGCGGAGCAATTCCTCACTGGTGAGACCGCTCTTGGCCAGCGTCGGGTAGGAGTCGGCGATCACCAGGTTAAGCAGATTCTCGGCGTAGGGGAGTCGCGTGCCGTCGAACGTGGAGGCGGAAACGACGCCGTAGCGAGCCCGGGCGTGGATCGTCTGCCGCATGCGGTCCCGAAGCTCGTCGCCGGCCGCAAGGCAGTGGACCGTGAAAGGGCCCTGTTTGGCGATGGCCAGGGCGAGATCGGCATCCGTCCGCCCGATCACCGCCGCGATACCTCCCGCGGCGCCGCTGGCCTGGATTATTTGCGATGCGAGATCCAAGGATTCCGGAGTCGGTGCTTCGGCGGCTTGGGCTGAAGTGGCGGAAAGTTGTGCGCAGCCGAGCAGCGCCAACAAGAACCCGGCTGCGATGGATCGGGCTCGGGCGGCGCGGACGGTTGCTTGGACGGCAGCAGCCGGGCCGTTGAGTGTTGTGCCGACAACGTGTTGGATTTTCCGAGACATCTCTTGCCCTGGTCGGTTTGTGGATCGCTACTTCGGTTCGTTGGCCTTGGTCGGCGCCGAGGAGGAGGCGGGCGGCGCATTGATCTGCCTGGCGAGTTCGGCCGCGGAGAGCGCCGCATGGAAGACCTTAACTTCGTCGATGATGCCCTGAAAGTGGTCGATAATCTCGGCCGGGCTGCTGGCGACGTCGTAGCCGATCTCCATCCCCTGGCCGCAATTGCCGGGAATGTAACCGGGCGAAGTTTCCGAGCCCGCCAGTTTCCCGTTCACGTAGACCTCGACGCGGTCGCTTTGGATCACGCCGGCCAAATGCGTCCACTGGCCACCGACCGGCTCGCGGCCGGCGGCGATCGCGGCCGGGCTATCTTGCGCACATCGGATGCCGAATTTGGGAAGTCCGTCCTTCAAATACAAGGAGAATCCGCAGTAGGCGCCGCCGCGGGCGACAACCACACCATTGGGCGCGTCGGACTTGATCCAGGCGGCGACGGTGAGCGGGGTGTCGGCGATCGGCAGGTGCTGCGGCTTGCCCAACTCGATGTAGGCCCCCTCGCCGAACTTCAGCGCGTGGCCGATCTTGCCTTCCACCGGCATGCATCCGATGATTTCGCCGTCGCTGCCGCCGCCGCTGACGTCGATGGCAATCCGGCCGTCGGCGGCGTCGAAACTCCAATGGGCCGCGAGCGCCTCGTGACGCGACAGATCGTGTGCGGCCTTGGCTGCGGCTGCTCGAACGATTGCGTCGGTCTCGCGTGCCGCCAGGTCGCCCAGCGGGGCGACGGCCCGATCGTCTCTGAGTACAACAAGGGCTTCGATGGCAGTCCGGCGGACCGCGGGATCGCCGTTCTTCAAGGCTGCCAAGAGCGGATGGAATACCGCTTTGTCTTGGATCCGGCCCAGCACGACCGCGGCGCGGAGGCGAACGGCCGGTTCGGGATGGGAAAGCAGTGGAGCGAGAGAGGCGGCCGTCTTTTCGGCGTCGAAACGGCCGAGCAGCCACTCAAGATGAGACATGTCAGCACGCTGTTCTGCGAGCATCGCCACCAACGGCTTGAGGGTTTGCGGATCGCCGATTTCTCGGATCGCCCAGGCCGCTTGATCGCGAACCATCCATTGCGGGTCGCGAAACGCTTCGACCAGCGATTTTGCCGCCCGCGGGTCTTTGATCTCGCCCAGCGCGTAGGCGGCATAGAAGCGGACGTTGGCGTCGGAGTCGGCGAGTGCCTTGCACAGTGCCGGCACGGCGCGATCGTCTTTAATCGAACCCAATGCCTTGGCCGCTTCGCGACGCACGGTCTTCTCGGGGTCTTCCATCGCTCGGATCAGCTCCGGCGTCGCGGCAGGGTCGCCGATGCGGCCGAGCCTTTGCGCCGCCTGTTGGCGAACCGAAGCAACCGGGCAGCGGAGATCGTCGAGACACTGCCCGGCGGTTTCGGCCCGGCAGACGGGGACCGGCCAGGCAACGGCGAGAAGAGCCATGACGGCGAGCTTTTTCATGAGCACAACTCCGAACGCTGCAACACTCGCCGCCCTCTTGCCGCGAGCACGTTTCCCATTGTACTGCCCCGAACAGGCAAAAGGTACGTCGGGCGTTCGCGGAGGCGCAGGGAGCAGGGAGCAGGGAGCAGGGAGCAAGCTGCAGGACCACCTTGTGTGGCAGATGACTGTAATGCCGAATCCGGCTGGAAAACCCGGTCTTCACCGGGATTAGTGGGTGTTGTGCAGAAGGCGTCAATCAGCCATGAATTTAAGAACGGTCAACCTATCGTGAAGAAGAGCGAACAGAGAAGAGGAACCCGTACTGCCGCAACCAGAAGAATACGGGTTCCTCTTCTCTGTTCAGCCCGCTCTCGAAGTCTTTCGTGAGTTTCAATGTTCGGCAACTCTCCTCGGATTGCACGCCACCCACGATGTGTTCGGAGGAGCCAAGGAACCTGACGGCAATGCCAATTCAGGCTGGAAGCCTGAAGCACTTTGCCCTGACGACATGCCCTTGTTGTTGGCCGGGCCGTGGAGTGATACCATAGCGTTTGAGCCGATCGGACTTCGCTGTCCTCGTGTGTTGGGGAGGTATAAAAACCGTGATGAGATCCCATCGCGATTTCCTGATGTGTTCGCTTGCCGTCGCGGCAAGCTTGCTGCTTCTGCAGTTCGGTCTCATTACCGCGGCCGGCGGAGAGAGAGCCGACGCCGCGCCAGAGACGGATGAGACGGTGTTTTTCGCCTTTGACGACCACGCCATTCCCTGGCGCGACAATTTGAAAGTCACGCTGGTCCAGGCCGAGAAGCACCCTGAGAATCCCGTCCTCCGCTGCGGTCCCCCGGGTTCGCCGGACCACGGTCACGCCATCCTCTACGGCAGCGTGATGCGGATCGAGGGCAAGTTTCGCATGTGGTATCTGGGCATGTTCCAACGCCAGTTGCAGCGCGGCCAGGCGCCGGGCTGGTGGCGGCCGATGTGCTATGCCGAAAGCGAGGACGGCGTCCGCTGGACCAAGCCCGAACTGGGGCTGGTCGACCTGAATGGCAACACGCGCAACAACATCTGCCTGATCGAGTCCGAACCGCATTCGCTCAGCCGCGTGAACGACTTTTTGACGGTGCTCCACGAGCCGCGCGATCCCGATCCGTCGCGGCGTTACAAAGCGGCGTTCATCGCTCATGTGCCCTTCGAGGAAGTCCGCGGCGGCAGGAGTCGCATCGGGCCGGACGAACGTCGCTGGGGTTCGTTCGTGTGTGCTACCAGTCCCGACGGCCTGCGATGGCGCGTCGTGGGCGACCGCCCCGCCAACAGCGGCGGCGAGCGATTCGAGGTCTCGGGCCTTTACCGCTGGGGCGATTTCTACTACGCCACGGGACAACTCATTTCCCCGTGGACCTGGCTGCCCGACGGCCGCGATGTGGGACGGGTGATGTTGACCTACCGGTCGTCCGACTTCGCTCACTGGTCGCGCGCGAAGGCGTTTTCCTTTGCGCGCCCCGGGCAGACCTTGGCACAGCCCGTCGACGGCCAGCAGACCCACATGGGCGCGGGGCTTTGGAATCGCGGCAACGTGCTGGTCGGGCTGTACGGCATGTGGCAGGACGGCCCCAAGGAGAAACCCAAGGGCGCGAGCCACCTTTGGGGCACGCACATCGACCTCGGGCTTGTTGTCAGCAATGACGGCATCCACTTCCGCGAGCCGATCCCGGACTTCAAGACCATCGCACGCGGCAAGCAGGGCGAGTGGGACGGCATTGCGCTGCTCCAAGGGCATGCTTTCGTGAACGTCGGCCATCGGACGATGATCTGGTATTCCCACTGGGACACGGGCGGGAGCTTGGAGGCGATGGAAATCGGTCTGGCGACACTCCGCCGAGACGGATTCGGCTACCTTTCCCGCCAGGTTGCCGAGCAGGATGCGCACTGCATCACGGCGAACCTTCCGGCTTGCCCGCGCGGATATCGATTGCGTGTCAACGTCGAGGGGGCCACGGCCGAAACGCCGCTGATGGTGGAATTGCTGGACAAACTTGGACGGCCCCTGCTGCAGTATGCCGGAGAGAACGCGGCCCGGATTACGGAGTCCGGCGTGAGCTGCGACGTCGTCTGGCCCGGCGCGTCGCAAGTTTCCAGTCCATCCAACGAAGTATTTGCGCTGCAGTTGCGATTCCCCGCGGCGGGCGACGTTCGCTTGTACGCGGTGTATGCGGATTGCGGCAAACCGTAAGAGCCTGTCCCAAGACCTCGGCGGAGAGGGGGACAGGCACATTTTGCTCCGAAGACTCCGCAAAATGAGCCAGTCCCCGGCGGTTTTGGGATAGGCCCTAAGTATCAGCGAATGAACAACCATCGGAAAATCGTCGCACTCCCATACCACCGTCCCTCAACCAGGAGATCCGTGATGAACAGCCTCGCTTTTTTGTTACTGACCGTGGCGTCCGCACTCGAGGCGGCCGATCCCGGCGCCGTCATTGCCATCGGTGATCGTCGGGAACTGCTGGTCGATCAATTTCTCGTCGACAAGCTTTCCGACGGGGCCCGCTTGCAGCTCCATCAGCCCGTGCCACGCGAAATCGTGCTCCACACCGACGCGCCTTGGGAAGGCAATGCTTGCGGCTACCAGAGTGTGTTTCAGGACGGCGAGATCTATCGGATGTATTACCACGGCGGGCACTACCGGCATGGAGGCAAACCGGCCGAAGCCAGGCCCGACCACCCTTGGTTCCTCTGCTACGCCGAGAGCGACGACGGCATCCATTGGCGCCGGCCGGAACTGGGGCTGTTCGAATTCGAGGGCTCCAAGGCGAACAACATCATTCTGAGGCCGGAAAGCGTGGCCGCGATCCAAGGCGATCCTGCCCATACGGCCGTCTTCAAGGACGGCAACCCCGACTGCCCGGCCGACGCCCGCTACAAGTGTGTCATCGTCGGCAAACCCCACGGGCTGTATCTGCTGGAGTCGGCCGACGGCATTCGCTTCCGCGTCGCCGGGGAGAAGCCCGTGATTACCCAAGGGGCGTTCGACTCCGAGAACCTCGCCTTCTGGGATCCGCTGCGGAAGGAGTATCGTGCCTACTGGCGGATATTCACGGCGGGCGTGGCCGACGGTACGGCCTGGAAGCCCGAGGGTATTCGCGCGATCCGCACCGCCACGTCGAAGGATTTACTGACCTGGAGCCCGCCGGCGGACTTGAAGTATGTCGATTCGCCTCCCGAGCAGCTCTACACGAACCAGATTCAGTCCTACTACCGCGCTCCGCACATCTTCATGGGATTTCCCATGCGCTACACCGACCGCGGCTGGTCGGAGTCGATGATGGCTTTGCCGGGGCTGGAAGAGCGACAGGCGCGGGCCAAGGCCAGCCCCCGCTACGGCACGGCGGTTACCGACGGCCTCTTCATGACCAGCCGCGACGGAGTGCTCTTCCATCGCTGGAACGAGGCATTCCTTCGCCCTGGCCCTCGCCGTCAGGGCTCCTGGGTCTACGGCGACAACATGGTCTTCTGGGGCATGGTCGAAACGGCCTCGGACTTGGGCGACGCTCCCAACGACCTGTCGTTGTATGCCTCGGAGGATTACTGGCAAGGGGTCGGCGTCAGCTTCCGGCGCCTGACGCTGCGGATCGACGGCTTCGTTTCGCTTTGGGGCCCGGCACGCGGCGGCGAGATGTTGACCAGGCCGCTGTCGTTCGACGGCGGCAACCTCACGCTCAATGCAGCGACCTCCGCGGCGGGAAGCATCCAGGTGGAAATCCAGGATGGCGAGGGCCAGCCGATCCCCGGCTATGCCCTGGCCGACTGCCCGGAGATCTTCGGGGACGACTTGGCGCATGTCGTGCGTTGGCGCGAGGGGGGCGACGTGCGGCCGCTCTCCGGCAAAACGGTTCGCCTTCGCTTCGTGCTCAAGGATGCCGACCTTTATTCATTTCAGTTCGTGCCTTACCAGCCGGAGCCCGTCCGGGCTCAGCCCTCGGCCGCTGCGCCAGCGAAGCCATAGATGCCCGAGAAACCAGGAGCTAACGGAGCGACTCCGTGTTCTGCCGAACGATGTCCCGATACTGGGATTTCAGTTCCTCCGGCAGAAACGAGGCGTCGATGACGCGAAGCGATGGTTCGAGGGCGGCGATTTGCTCCTGGATCAGCCTCACCGCCGCCCGCTCCGGAATGCGGGCGTAGGCGGCGAAATCGAGCCAGAGTCGCCTGCCGAGGTTGCTCCTCTTGCCGCAGACGGGCAGGGCCAAGTCGTGATCCGAGGGAATCGGCAGGCGGGTGCAAAGCAGATCATAGGCCGGAGCAAGCTGCCAACGGCCTTCGGTTGTGCGCATCAGTGAAAAGTTCTTGAGATGCTGGTCGCCGTTGGAAACCCACCAACTGAACAGGATCATCTTGAACAGCTTGCGAATCTCGATCAGAGGCTCGGAGGCGTACTTCCGAAGGATTCGGACGCAGAGTTCCCCCGAGCCTTGGTATTTGTCTCGCATCGGCTTCTCGCCCAATTGACAAAAGTCCTCGACCTGCAGTTTCGTGCCGTCCTCCAATCGGTCAAATCGCTTGATGACGTAGGCGATCGCCTTATCTTTCAACTCGACGAGGCCGAAAGGCGGCACTTCGATGCCGACCAGTTCGGCCAACCGCATCGTCAGATGTTCGTTCTGCGGAAGGAACGCGAATCGAGAGGGCTCCGGCTTGAGAATGTATCTGCCGTGGGCGGGAGCAATCTCAAAACAAGACTTGTCGTCCGATAGCCGCAGAGACACCTTCTCTTGGACGCCGGAGATCGACATCTTTCCTGCCATCTCGGCGGCCAGGCCCATCAGATTCCGAAGCTCGATATCCATCCGCGGAAGCGAATCGGCGCCGAACAGCGACACCAAACAATCCGAATGGTAGTCGCGGCTTCCGGCAGTGGGTCTGAGGCAGATTCGGCATATTGCCATGCTTACATCGTCTCCACGGCGTCAATCTCAACGGCTCCCACGCAGTCTCGGCAAGTTGCTAAGAGCAGGCCGAATGGATCGTCCTTGGAAATCTTCAGCTTCTTCGTGGCCACTTCCAGCAGCCAGCCTTCGGGAAGCAGGTTCTCGAAGAACGGATGCAGACCTTGGGACACGTAGGGCTCGTTGCGCAGCGGAAGGGTGAGCGATACGGGAACGGCATCCGGTCGAGCCAGCCAATGGGGCAAATATGTGAAGACGGTTTGGCCCGCGTCCTCTTCGATAACGCCGACCAGGTTGCCGTCCAACTTCACGTTTCCGACGCGTTTCATGGCTCACCTTCCTCAGTGCGCGGAGCTTCCATCGGCCCGAGCATCAGGCCGAACACCGCCAGGACTCGGTTTACGGCATCCATGCGAAGCGTTGGTTTTCCCCGCTCCAACTCGGAGACCAGGCGAGGACCAGTCCCGGCCAATTCTCCGAACTGCCGTTGTGTCAGATGGTTCGCCTGCCGTCGCCGGCGGACCATCTCGCCGATCTTCCGGGGGCTGATAACCGTCGCTTCATCCATCCGATCGAATTGCCCGTTCGAGTGCATCTTGACCTTTGTGTTCCCGTTCGGGAATACCGTGAAGTGTACATCGACCCGCGGGATGGTCAAGTTGCAGTTTTCCCGATCGGGAAGATAATGCATCGCCAGCGGCTTGTTCGGACAGCCATCGTTATTCCAGGAAGCGACAATAAAACGACGTAAACTATTTCATTCAATGTTCTTATGTCGAATGATTTGAATATCTGCCGGAACGCCGATCAATGACAAGGCTCAGGACTGTTTCCGATGATCTTCCCGATCAGGAACGCACACATCGCCTGGCGGATCTGCGCGAGTGCGGCCGGATCGGGCCCCGAATGCCCATGGCAAGGAAGCACTCTCCCGGCGCGATGTGGACGCGGAATCCGGGAGCATGGCCAGACCGGCTTGGCTCTCGTTCAGCTTCCACAGGACGGCCGACGTCTCCTTTTCCGCGGCGGCGCCTCCGGTAGGTCATGGATTCGCCGATGAGGATGGCAGTCGGTCCTCGGCAATCGCCGCGCGGTAATCCGCCCTCGCCTGAAAGTAGAGAAGCAGTGCCTCGACGGTTTTCTCTGCCGACTCGAACGCGTACTGCTCGCGCAGCGTGACTTTCAGGAGGTCCGAGACGCCAAGGTCGAAGCTGCGACGCTCGCGCCGGGCCAGATCTTCGGCGTAGGTTACCGCCTTCTCAGCCTCCCGGACCTGCTCGAACGCCGAGCGCAATGCCGCCTCGGCGGCTTGGACATCGGCGACGATCTTGTCTTCGGTAAGACGCCGCTTGGCCGCCACTTGAGCAATCTTGCCCTCGATGGCCTGCATCTTTCCTCGCGACTTGCGGCGTTGGATTGGAATATCGACGAAGACCGAGGCGTCGAGTTCGAACTGACCTTTGTCGTTTTTCGGGCTGGTAGGCTCTCCGACGTCCTGCGATCCAGCCACGACGGCATCGATCGACGGCCGGAATTCATTGCGAAACTCGGCGTAATCGACGTCCAACCGGCGCTGGATCAGATTGAGGACGGCGATTTCCGGACGCTGCTGAAGCGCGGATTGGATGGCTCGGGGCATGTCATCGGCAGGGAGCAACCCCGGATCGGGAAACTCGGGCAACCGCTCGGGTTCAGGAATTGAAGGATTTCCCTCCGGATCGCGATTGTACAACGAGAGCTTGATGGCGGTTTGGCGGAGCTTTCGTTCGGCATCGGCCCGCTTTGCGCGACGTTCGGCAACGAGGCGCAGGTTGTCCGTTAGTTCCGGGGGATCGAGGAAGCCTTCCTCCACCTGCCGCCGTATGCGTTCCGTTCGCTCCGTGGCGAGTTCGAGAAGTTGATCGGCGATGCGATACCTCGCACCCGCGGCAACCCACTCCCAATAGGCATAGCTTGCCTCCTGGACAAAACCGATGAGTTCCGCCTGAATTTCAGGCTCAACGATCTGCCGGCCGTAGGCCGCTCGCCACAATTCAGCTCGTCGAGGGTCAATATCCCGGTCGCGGGCAAGGGGAATGGCCATGCCCGCCTTGAATTCACCGCCCTCATTGGTTTCTCGCTCTTTGTACCACGGTTCGAAATCTCCACGGCCGATCCGATAGCCCGCAAAAACTTCTCCGCCCCGATACGTCGGTTGCACAAGTCCCACGGTCTGGCGATAGGTTCGGTAAAAGCCGGTGGGACCGTTTTCACTGGCGGCCTTGAGCTTGAGATCGAATTCACCGCTTGCCGCCAACTGCTCACCCTCTGCGATCACGCGAGAGAACACGGCCGCTTCCAGTAGCGGGTAGGTTTGATAGACGGAACCGATCACGCGCTCAAGCGAAAGTTCGTCGGCTGCCTGGCCGCCGCTTGCTTCAGGCGACGAATTGGGCGGTTGCGGAGACGGTGCCGGTATGGATTCCCGATCGGCAACGTTGCCGTGGTCGGCATCCAAATCCGTGCCGGATTCCGAACGGCCCTCCTCGTAACGTGCCGTCGAGACGAGGTCGGGCTGTGTGGAGGGGGCGTTGCCTCGAGCAGCAGATTCAACTTCGCCGACCGATGGGATCTGCGGCAGAGACGATGCGTGGCGGGAGGCTGAACAACCGGCAACGGTTGCCGCAAGGATCAGCATCCCCAATCGGTTCATGTTCCGGTCGCCTTCGGTAGCCCGCTGTCATGCCTGCCAGCCGCGCAGAATCCCCTACCCTCACCTTCGGCACATTCGTCGTAATCCTTGATGATGAGACCACCAGCCCTCCCGGAAAAACTTTTGCATTCACTTCATCTACCGCCCCCTTCCTGTTTTCCCTGCTTGACAGCCACTATTTCGGCAATTTGGGGACTTTCGCGTCGTCCTTGCTGGCGGGTTTCTCCATCGAAACAACCGGTGGAAAACCATTGAGCTTTCGCCAGACTTCGTACCACAGCGGCACTCGATTGAGCAGAATCCAACCATTAGCACGAACCCCCTGTCGGAGGAACCTCCCCTCGGGCCAAGATTCCTCGGCAGGGTCCGGGCAAACGAGCGCTCGAAATTGTCCCTTTCCGTTATCGATCGCATCGACCGACACCACCTTGCCGCCAAAGGTACCGACCGCGACCGATGGCCAGCCGGCAAACTGGACTGCCGGCCAACCTTCGAACTGAAGGCGGACCGGCCGGCCGCTTTCGACCAGAGGGGCGTCGTTTCCATCGAGCCAGATCTGAACGGATCGATCGGTGGTGTCGGGCACGATGGTGCAAATGGGATCGCCTTCTTTGAGTATGGCCGATCCGAGATTCGGATTTATCTGAACAAGAAAGCCATCGAAGGGGGCGGTGAGGCGCTGGTTCTCTTGGCGGGCCACTTTAACCTGCATGTCGAGAAGTTCTTTCTCCGCTTTGTTGAGTTCCTGGCGGCTCTTGGCAACGTCGCTCTCCGCCTTCGACACATCGCCGGTCGCCTTTCGCAGCGCCGCCTGCGCGTAGTCGATATCGACCTGGGCCTTCTCAACTTTTGCGGTTTGTTCTCGTTGTTTACCCTCGAGTTCCGATTGGGCGGCGGCCAGGTAGGCTTCCGCCCGCATGACCTTGGCTCGCGCTTCCGCCAACTTTCGATCGACTTCCTGGAACTTCTGCAGGGCTACGTTCCCTTCCGATTGCAGAATCTTGAGGCGGTCGTATTCGGCCTGCAATTGAGGTGGGGCCGCTTGATACTCGGCCAATTGCTGTTCTTCCGCCCGCACCTTTTCTTCGGCCATTTCCACATAGGCCTCCTGGGCGGCAGCCGTCTCCTGCTTGACCGTCTGGTAGGCGCGGACTTGCGCCTCACACGACTCGACCACTCTACGTGCGGCGTCGAGAGCCCTTTCGTTGGCGGCCAACTGCTCCCGGGCCGCCGCGACGGTCTGATCAGTGTTGCTCAATTGCCGCTGCAGACGTGACGCGTATGCCTCGTCGAGATCGCGGATCTCGGCAAGCAACTGCCCCTCGCGCACGCGAGCATTCTCGAAGACCCCCTCGCCCCAGCGGACGATCCGGCCTTTGATAGGAGCTTGAAGAACTTGCTGGCGATCGTCCGGAGAATAGGCCAGTACGCTGCCCGAACCGTTGATCGATTGCTGCCAAGGAGCAAACGCCATCAGGGCAATCGTCACAACGAGGCCGGCAGACAGTAGCTTGGCAATCCGCCTCGCCAGGCGCGACGAACGGGCCAGGCTCAGGGCCGGCATCACCGACTCGCTGTAAGCGACGGGAACCAGCATGGTTCGGCGCCGGTCGGAACCGGTCACCGTGGGAGGATGTTGAAAACTATCCATCTTCATGACAGGACTCCTATAACTCCGCCGGTTCCGCGCAACGAAGACGGTGTACGGCGGTTCCGGCATCGGCGATCGCTCGCCGACCGGTTACTATGATTAACGTCCAGGGCCGGCGAGCGTCGACGAGAAACTGAGTGAGATGTGCCAAGTCTTCGTCGGGCAGGGCGTCGAGCAACCCGTCGACCAGCAGGAGGCTGGGACGGCCGGCAATCGCCCGCGCCAGCATCAGCTTGCGAGCCTGGTTGGGCGTGAGGGGATGGCCGGTCTCGACGAGTTGGGTTTCGAGCCCATCGGGCAGACGCAACATTTGTTCCAGCAGGCCCACCTCCTCCAGCGCTTCCCGAACATCGCCCGCGGATACATCGGGACGTTCCAGATGCACATTTTCGGCCACGGAGCCTGCGAAGATCTCGACATTTCGGACCAGCACGACGGATTTTCGGAGCGTGTCCGGTCTGAAATCCTGCGGATTGATGCCGTTGACGGTAATATGTCCGGAAAGAGGCTTGCGCGAACCAAACAACAGGTCGAGCAAGATGCTCTCCCCGGCGTCTTGCTTGCCGAAAAGGATAAGTCGCTCTCCGCTGCTCAGTCGCAAATTCACGTTGTCAAGCTTCGGGCGCCCCGGTGCTGCGGCATATCCGACGCCGCTTACCACGACGCTCGCCGGGCCGTCGGTCGCCATTTGCAAGATCCCCTGCTGCCGCTCCATCGGAAGATCGAAAAGCGCACCCAGCTTGTCGATGGATGCCAACAGGTCGTAGTAGCTCTCCATATGCTTTCCGAACTTGGCGACCGAGCCGACAATCACAGTCACGATCAATTCGGCAGCTACGAGCTGACCGAGCGTCAACTGACCGGAGATCACCAGCCACCCTCCCAGGCCGAGCAGAACGGTGCTGGCAACCGCCTGCAGTGCAAGCGCAAAAACGATCTGCCGCATGAGCACGCGGAAATGGGTCTTGCGAGCGTTGAGATAGTCGTAGGTCAGCCGGTCGGCGCGCTCGAGAGCGAACTCCGCCGCTCCACCGTATCGGAAAGCCATCGGAGAACCAACGAGATCCTCAAGCCACGCGGCCATCCGATACTTGGTTTTCGACTCCTTGATGCTCGTATAAACGGCTCCGCGGCCCAGAACGAAAATAGCAAACGGGAGCAGCACCACGAGAAAGATATCATACCCGAGCAGCCATGGGTGGTAAAACGCCAACACCGTCATTCCAATCAGTCCGCCCAGCACCAGCGAAATGCCGTCGAGAAGCAACTGCGCCGACACTTTTTGCACCGTGACGACGTCAAAGAACCGGTTGACGAGTTCGCGGCCGGATCGGCCGTCCAGAGCGGTCACCTCCACCCGCGGCAACCGATACGCGAGATCTGCAGCCACGCGCGCAAAGAGACGCCGCTGAATGATTTCAACCACGTAGATCTGTAGGCCGCGCAACGCCGACGAAAAGGATAGTATCACGAACAGGACCAGCGCCAGCACGACCAACGGCTGCAGCATGCTTCCAAATGCCACCGTATTGACCAACGTTTCGACGGCCAAGGGAATCGCTAAGGCCAGCACGCCGGTGATCAGCGCGAAGATCAGCAGGATCCAGATATCCGACGACTCCGGGCGGAGCAGAGCGAACAATCGCTGAACCGGTGTCCACTCGCGAGGCTCCGCCGCATCGTGTCCCGGCGTGGCGAGCTGCGGCTCCATCACGAGACAACGGACGAGTTGATCGCCACCACTCACCCCGAGTAGCGAGCGGAGCTGCCGCATCCGGACCCAAATCCGATTCTGTCCGTGCTGCGGACGCAGCAAGTGAAATTTCTTCCCTCGTGTGGCCGCGACTGCTATCCAGAGACGGTCCTCTCCCACGCGCGTGACAATCAGCGCCCCCTCTCTCGCCATGCCGGCGATCTCCCCTGCGGTGCAGTCCACAACCTTGCACTTTCGCCCCAGACCGCGACTTGCCTCGAGCAGCCATCTCCACCAAGAATCTTCCAACGACGAGTTACACGTGCCGGCGGCCTCCTTCAACTCGCGTCGAATGCCCGCACGGTCGGCTGATTCTCCTGCGTCCACCGCCAGTTGCTCAAAAAGCCAGGCAGCCGCCTGGAGATCATCCTGACGAGGCGGCATCTCAGTGACCGACTCGTTCATCTCTTCGCTTTCCGTTTTGTGTTCTGAATTCTTGTTTTTCAAGAGAAGTAATCACTCAAACTGTAAACGGAGTTGAAAAGGAGACTGGCTCCGAGCGTGGTTTTTGCCCGGAATTGCCGAGGAAACGCCTGCTGCTCGGTGCCTGTCCCCTCCTTCTCAAACAACGCACGCTCGAACACCGCACGCCGCTGCACGCCTCGATTTTAGACATGGTACACCATTCCGCTCGGGGCATACCGTGGACCGTGTAGCATGCTCTAGTCTTACCACCCCCCCCATCCTTGTCAACTTTGGTGGCCGTCACCTATGCCTGCTAGGAGAGGCGTTTCGCACCTGTCATTACGCGGCTGGGCCGCGCGCAGGGCGAAGGGGTCGCAAGCGCAAGAGCGGCAGCAAATTGCAGGGAAATCGGCGTGCAGAATGTGGCATGGTTCAAAAAACGGGGACAGGCACCTCGCCGAACCGTGTTCTCTGCCGACAGAAGGCTATTGCCGGGTCGCCACGGAATTGTACCGAGTTATAACGGGACAAGAATTCGCCCACCAACGAATGTCCAGTGGCGGACTTGCCGAACATGACGGCTCCGACCCGACTACCCCCCCTGTCGGCAGCACTTCAGTGCCGAGAGTTGTTGTAGGACTGATTTCAACCCTCAACACCAGGGATTTCAGATTCTTTCGACCGCAAATTTCCCCGACCACGCCCGCTCCGGTCATCCGCTCACCCCATTCACCCGCCTCTGTCCTTGACGCGCCCATCATTATGAAACTATTCCTTATGCTGGCCCGTCTTTAAGTGCAGGCGGAGATCTTGTTCCTGCCCCCCTTCCGCACTAACCGATCAAGGAGCATCCCAATGCAACGTGCTTTGGCAGTAGCGCTGCTGAGCTTGGGCCTTTCGAACACCTTGGCTGAGGTAGCCTTCGCGCGGATCAAGCTGATTACCCTCCCAATCCGAGAGCGAGTGGAAATCCAATTGGACAATCCGAACGCCACCTTGGTCGAAGAGGAACGGATCGTCCCGCTAGTGAAGGGCGTCAACCAAGTCGATTTCTCTTGGGCAAACACGCAGATCGACCCCAACACGATCGTCTTCCGCGTGATCCCACGTGTCGAACCGGCAGGCAACGCGGGTAAACCCAAGGAGCAGGACAAGCCCGAGGCGAAGCCGATGGACGTAAAAGTCCTCTCGGTCAGCTATCCGCCCAACGAAGCCGCCCTGGTCTGGCAGGTCGCTTCCAGCGATTCCGGTTCCGCCCGAGTGCGGATCAGCTACCTCTTGGGCAACCTGACCAAGAGCTTCAACTACCGCGCGGTCACTTCCCGCGACGAGAAAACCCTGACGCTTTCCGAGTACATCCGTATCCAGAACTTGGCCAACGAGTCGTTTGGCTCCACGGGCCTCTGGGCAGGCTTCGGTCCACGGTTTCTCAAACCTATCGGCATCAACGAAACCAAGGAGATGCTGATCGAGAAGCACCAGCAAGTGCCGGTCAAGAAGACCTACACCACGGATCCGCAGCAGTACGGCTACCTGGACCGCCCGCAAAACAAGCTGCTCGTCCCCATGCACTACGTCTTGAAGAACGATAAGGCGAGCCAGCTTGGCCGGGCGCCGTTGCAGTATGGCAAGGTGCGGATCTTCCAGGAGGACGGCCACGGCGGCACGGCCTTCCTGGGCGAGGATTGGGGCAAGTTCACGCCGCTGGACGACGAGATGCGGCTCTATGTGGGCACAGCCCAGGACGTGGTGGTGAAGCGGACGATCGGCAAGAACGAGCAGAAGCGGGTGGCAGGCAACCTCTACAACCGTGAGATCGTGGTCAAGTACGAGATCGAAAACTTCAAGGATAAGGCCGTCACGCTGGACATTTCGGAGAACATCCGAGCCTTGCGGAATGAGGTGGCTGGCGACACAGGCCGCGACGTGCAGTGGGAGTTGGGCGAGGAAACGACGTTCAAGGAGCAGCCCGACAAGGAGAAGAGCACCTTCGAGCAGGTCGTCTTTCACGTCGATCTCCCAGCCCGAGGAGCCGATCAGAAAGCGATCAAGACGGTCCACAAGCTGGACGTGCTCATCAAGAATGAGTGGTAAACGATCTCGGATTCCTCCAACCTTCCACTCGCAGAAAGAGAATTGCCATGAAGATCATCCCCGGAACAATCATCCTCGTGCTGAGCCTTGGCGCCAGTGTTTGGGCTCAGGGCACAACGCAGAGCAACGTCGACCTCTCCACGGTCCCGTCGCGGGACACCGTGCAACTTACCATCTACAACTCCGAAGACCTGACCCTGGTCTGCGAGACTCGGGTGGTGAGCTTCAAGAAAGGGGTCAATCCCTTGCAGTTCAGTTGGGCGAACACCCTGATCGACCCAACCTCGGTGCGGCTGCGGTTTGTCACCCACCCCGAAAAGTTGGAGTTGCTCGACACCACCTTTCCACACTCCAAGCCACAGATGCTCTACTGGAACGTTCAGAGCGAGATGGACGGCGAGGCGACGGTAGAGCTTACCTACTTCACCAGCGGAATCAGTTGGTCGGCGGATTACCTCTGCATCGCCAACCTTGACGAAACCGAGATGGGCTTCGAAGGCTTCGTCCGAGTGTTCAATAACTCAGGCGAGGAGTACGAGAACGCCCAGGTCCGGCTGGTGGTCGGGAAGATCAATCTGGTGGAGAAGATCGCCCAGTTGGCGAGGATCAAGCTCGACGAGGTGCCGAGCTTGGAAAAGGCCGAGCGAGAAGTACTCGGAAAGGAAGTTCTGAAACGCGCGATGGAGCCCGCTGGCATGGCGGGAAGGCCAACCGCTCCCGCACCGTCTGCCAAGCCCAAGGAAATCATCAAGGAGGGGCTAAGCGAATACTTCATCTACACCATTGAAGGTGCGGAGACGATACCCAACGGCTGGTCCAAGCGAATGCGGAGCTTCGAGGGACAAACGGTTCCCTTCAAGGTCCGGTATCGCTACCGGGCGCCGGAATACGGCGATCAACTCGTCCGTATGTACCTGCTCACCAACAACAAGGAATCGAAGCTGGGGACGACGCCGCTGCCGGATGGGATGGTTCGGGTCTTCCGTCAGAACGGTCAGGACGGACTCTCGTTCCTGGTGGCCCAGCAGATCAAGTACATACCGATTGGCGACAAGATCGAATTGAACCTGGGGCCGGACCCCGAGGTAATCTTTGAGTTGGTGAAGTTGAAGACATGGCGGGACAATCTTTGGGTGCAGATCCAGGGAGCCGATGTTTTCAAGCGGGTGGACGAACCCGGTGTGCAAATCGAGGTCAATAGCAGCGTGGTCGGCTGGGATGACCATACTCTTTTCGCCCAACGAATCCGCAACTACACGAAGAAACCCATCGACGTAGAGATCCGCCGCATTCTGCCCGGCCACATCGCTTTCCGCAGTTCTCTTGGCGCGAAGAACTTCGACTACCAGACAGTAGAGTACCACGCCACAGTGAAACCGATGGAGAAGGCCAGCTTGCCCTACGAGGTGCTCCAGCACCAAGGCCGAAACGCGAAGCAGAACAGCGTCACGGTGGAAACGGTGCCGGTCCAATGA
>JAAYEH010000030.1 GCA_012728855.1 Rhodopirellula sp.
AGGCGCCGCCGTAGTTGCCCACCAGGTGCTTGTACTTCTTCAGGCCGGGGTAGGCATGGCAGGGGAGCATCTCGCCGTGAGTGTAGACGTTGATTCCTTTGCCTTCGGTCTGTTCGAGCAGTTGGGCCAGGTCGTAGAGGTCGTGGCCGGAAACGACGATGCACTTGCCTTTGACCGGCGTAACGCGAACCGCCGTCGGCTCGGGGACTCCGTAAACACCCGAGTTGGCATCGTAAAGCAATTCCATGACCTTCAGATTGATTTCGCCGACCTTCAAGGCCCAGGCGAGCAATTCATCGACCGACGGATCCGCCTTGGTGAGGAAGTCGAGCCCCTCGTGCATGGCCGCATAGATCGCCGGGTCTTCCTTGCCGAGAACCAGGGCATGGTCGGCGTAGGAGGCCGCCCCCTTCAGCCCGTAGAGGATCAGTTCCTGCAAGCCGATGATGTCCTCGGGGCTACCATTCTTCCGCGATGGGATGGAGACGAGTTCGCCTTGCGAGGTGAGTCCCGCCAGATCGCTGTCAGGATTCCAAGCCGCGGGGCCGCCGAGCGTTTCCGGCTCTTGCCCCGCCTTCCGGCAAGCGTCCTCGTAGAGCTGCTTGGCCCGCCCGCGAACGCGAACCGCTTCCTCCAGATGCATTTGCAGCCGCTGGGGATCGAAATCGACGTTGGTAACGGTGGCGAAGAGGGCCTCCAAAACGAAGCGGTCAACCTGGGGGTCATGAGACCCCAATACGCCCGCTCGATGGGCGTACATTGCAACACCCTTCGTCGCATGGACGAGTAGATCCTGAAGAGCTGCGACCTGCGGGTTCTTGCCGCAAACGCCGATTTCCACGCACCCGGTTCCGTTGGTGGTTTGCTCACACTGATAGCAGAACATTCCCATAGGGTTCTCCATTTCGCCTTGAAGGTGACGGATGTGACTGATGTCGATGTTGGCATCTTACCATTCGCCCGGCTGGGTGACCTTGATCTGAATCAAGGGCTGCAGGGAATTTCTCCGTTTCCAGCAGCCGGGCTGCTTTTTCTCCGCCGACTTGACCGGGATCAAGGACGCCCATTGCCGTCGGGGCGATACTACAGACAGCGGCCAACGCGGAATCGACAACTGTCCTTGGTCACGGTTTTGTCGGGATGCCGAGCTTTTCCCCTTCAGTACGGAGAAACGGATCGATGGTGATGCGAAAGATCGTTCATATTGACGAAGAGAAGTGCGACGGCTGCGGGCTCTGTGTCCCCTCCTGTGCCGAGGGGGCGATCCAAATCGTTGGCGGCAAGGCGCGGCTGGTGTCCGACGTTTACTGCGACGGGTTGGGAGCCTGCCTGGGGCATTGCCCGCAGGACGCGATTTCCATGGAAGATCGCGAGGCGGACGAGTTTGACGAGCAAGCGGCCCACGGCCACGTTCGTCGTTTGCAGTCCGCTCGGCAACCGCAATTGCTGGGCGGCTGCCCAGGAACCGCGGTCCAGAATCTCTTGAACGTGCTGCCGACGTCGCGGCCGGCGCCGACGCGGAAGTCTGCCGAGCCGTCCACCTCCGCCCTGGGAAACTGGCCGGTGCAGCTCCACCTCGTTCCTCCCCACGCCCCGTTTCTCCGCGGCGCGGACCTCTTGTTGGTGGCCGACTGTGTGCCAGTGGCTTGCGCCGATTTCCATCAGCGATTTCTCAAGGGCAAACCGGTCGTGATCGGGTGCCCCAAGTTGGACGATGGCCGGGCCTATGTGGAAAAGCTGGCGGCGATCTTGGCGCAGGCCGCGATTCGTAGCCTGACGGTGGTCCACATGGAAGTGCCCTGCTGCACAGGCCTGGTGCGGATCGCCGAGGCAGCCATTGCCCAGGCCGGATCCAATGTGCCGCTGCACGACGCAACGATCTCAATTCGCGGAGAAGTATTGGAGCCGATCGGGAAGGTCTAGGGATCGCCGGCTTCCATCGCCTTGCTCCTAGCCCGCTAAGTCCACCAGAATTCCGTGCATCGCCGCCGTCATTTCACGCGCGGCGGTTGGCGTGAACGGCGGAATGTCGAGAATCTTCGGAACCGTTAGTGCGGAGTACTCGCCCGCCCGATAGGCATTGGGATCCGGCAAATAACCGATAATGCCGTCGGCGTAGCCGACGACGAGGGTGTCGGCCAGCGGGCAGTCGCGACGGATGGTAAGCCCGTACACGCTGTACAGTTCGGCCGGGTGAAACGCCAGCGCAATCGGGCCGAGTCGAATGGCGCTCAGCGCGATCGGCCAATGGGACCGGGAGAGGTCGCGCTCGGCGTTGCCGCGATACCAGTCGGCGGCGAAGCCGGCATCGACCCAGGGGCCGCCGACGCACTTTTTCGGATCCTCCCGGTATTGCGCGAGCCACGACCTGAAAAGCGCCAGGTCGAGCGGAACCTGAAATGGCCGGGTGAGCGAGTCGAGGCGATCGACGTCCACCGGCTGCAAAGACTGCATCGCTCGGCAAAAGGCGTCGAAGACGCCGCGGGTGGTGTCGTCGATGTCGCCGCGCCAGGGGTCGCTGTCACCGGGATTGACGTCGCCGGCGTGGCCTTGCAGATACGACGGGCTGAGGCCGAACTTCTCTTCGACAAGTTGGGCCACGGCGCCCGGCCAGTCCGGACCGGCCTGTTCGTCGGCAAAGCAGACCGCATGGGCGGAGAAATGATACCAGAGCAGGTCGCGACGTTCTCCGGGCCGGTCAAAGTGAAGAACGTGGAGCATGGTATCGAGCCAGCGGCTTTCATCGCTGGAGTTGGGAGCGAACGGTTCGTCTGTCTGATAGTCCTTGGTGGTGCGGTTGAAGTTGGCCCCGACCGCGCGGCTCTTGCCCAGCGAGAGTTTGGCCGGCGCAAGATCCCCTTTTGCCAAGACAACGGCCTCGACGCATTTCTTCTCCAGCTCGTTCATGTAGTCCACGGGAACGGCGCCCCATTGGCGCAAGTAATTCAGGGCTGGCATCGAGTGCGTGTGCGTGGCGCAAACGCGGACGTTCTCCGCGGGAATGCCGGTTTTGGCCGCAACACCCTGTTGTACTCGGCGTGCGAACTCCTCCGAGACCGTGGCGATGTCGATCGAGAGGATCGCCGCTTCGCTGTCGCCGTGCGCCAGCATAAGTCCGCGGACGGCAGTCGGCCGGCGAATGCCCTCGACGCGCCGCTCCTTGCCCGGCGGACGATGAAACCCGCCCATCTCGATTCCCAAAGGGGGCGTGCTGTCGACAACACCTTCGCCGGCCAACAGCGATCGGCCGGAGCTACTCGCAAAGCCGCGCTTCGCCATCCCGACCAGGCCCGCTGAACCGGCGGCTAGGGAAGCGAGGAACTCGCGGCGACGAAAACGACTGGACGGACGTTGGGGCATCGGTGGGGCTCCTGGAATCGGACGACTGGGTGCCTATTGGCCGATGCTTAACCATATCGGCCCGTGTGGCCTGAATCAACGGTCTCGTTAAACCGGGGTTGTCCCGGCAGATTGACGTGAGGGGATGGCGACCCGCATGATAGGTGTTAGTAGATACCGCTTGCCGAGCGGGGTAAGAGAAAGCGGCCATGGCCGCCTTAACAAAAGTGCTCCCGAACCAGTAGCCGGAACTGCTGCAAGGTGCCGACATGCCTTACCTTGCCGCGGAACTCGGCGAAGCTGGGAAGGAATTTGGCGAAGTAGCAGCTTGTGCGCGGCAGCCGGCGTACTGCGAGCGGCCGACCATAGAAGTGGAACTCGCCCTCGACCAGTTGGAGCAGGGCCCGCGCCCGTTCCGCAACCGTGGGCGGACGAATTGCCGCCCCACCGGCGACGATCGCCCTCGCCTGCCGGAAGATCCAGGGATTACCCAGGCAGCCGCGACCGATCGCCACCGCGTCTGCCCCGGTCTGGTGCAGGAACCTCGCGGCGTCGGATGCTTCGCGAATTCCTCCGCTGCCGATCACCGGGATCGAGACCGCTTGCTTGAGCCGGGCGACGGCTGTCCAGTCCGGCCCGCCGGCGTATGCCTGCGCAACGCTGCGAGCGTGCAGTTCGACGGCGGCTGCGCCTGCCTCTTGGGCGGCACGCGCCACATCGATGGCGGTCTCGTGCTCCGCGTCCGGCCCCGTGCGGATCTTGATGGTTACGGGAATCGACACTCCGCGCACCGTCGCCGCCACGATCCTGCCGATTGTCGGCGGGTCGGCCATCAGCGCGCCCCCTTCGCCGCGTCCCAGGAGGCGGCGGATCGGGCATTCGAAGTTCAGATCGACGATGTCGAAACCGAGTTGTTCGATCACGCGCGCAGCCTCGGCCATCACGGCGGGGTCGGCCCCGCTGATCTGCCCGGCTCGCGGCGTTTCGTCGGGCGCCGTATGCAGCAGCCGCAGCGCCCGCCGATCGCGGCGGGCGGCGTCCACCGCATCCACGCGCTCGCTTCGCACCAGGCTGGCTCCGAACTGCTTCATGAGCCGGCGAAAGCAGTAGTTCGTGTGCTCCTCCATCGAGGCAAGCGCCACCGGATGACCGACTCGCACCGAACCGATCTTCATGCCATGCTTGCCTTATTCCTGATTCCCTACATCTCGCACGCGCCAAATCTCAGAGCCGTCTTGCCGCCGGTTCCGCCAGACAAGCAAGCCTAACAGGCCGGCAAAACGGGGTCAACGATTCAGGGCTTCCTATCGCGGCCGTTTGCCGCAGCGAAAGTAGGGTGGAGTTCATTCCAACTTCTCATCAGATGAATCCTGACGACCTCTTGCCATTCCCAAAGCGACTGAACCAAGACCACGGCAAAACAGCGACCACGCGAAGCGGATCAATCCCAACCACTTCAGAGCGACGGATGGAGGGACAGTTCTCACCTCCCTGCCTTCTTCGCGCTTTCGCTCTTTCGTCCTTTCGCGATCTCCTCGCTGAAAGGTTGACGTTCGAGGCATGGGATCGCGATATTCTTTTCCGCCATCTTCCACCCCTCCCGCTTCTCCGTTACAATCGGGTCGCCATAGGAGGGGACTCGCTGTGCCTGTCGAACGTAAACCGCTCTTTCGCCCGGACGTGGTGCGTATGCATCTCGCCGGCTTCCCCCTTGCGGCGCATGTCGAGAGTTGCCGGGCGAATCTCCAGCGATGGGCGGAACTGGTCGCTTCCGGCCGGATCGACT
>JAAYEH010000031.1 GCA_012728855.1 Rhodopirellula sp.
GTCGCAACGCTCACCAGTGTGACGGCGACGGCAATCAAGATGAAAGCGTTGGATACGCGCTCGCTTGTGACGATTTCGGATTGTCGTTGTTGGTTCTCCAGGTTCGCCACCAGAGAGACCATTGCCCGCTCGCTTTCCTCCTTGCTCAGGTCGATGCTCTTCGCGTTGGCCATGTATTCCTTGGCGAGAGCATCCAGTTTGTGATTCGAATCCTGGGCAGCCAAGGCCATGCCGTGGAAAGGAGTATTCTCCAGTGCCTTGATGTCACTTTGTGCGTTCGCGATGGCCTGTTCTATGTACACCAGCAGCTTCTCTTTGGCAGCCGGGTGAAAAGCCGTGGAGTAGAACAAGGTCTCGATGGTGTTGTTGGCGCATGTGTTGATGTGGGCTCCGAGGATAACCCGCCTCTCCAGCGTCGTGACGGAGTCGGCAGTGCTCGGATCGGCCAACTTGGCGACCACGGCGTCGATATACTTGTCGGACTGTGATTTCGAGGCGCCGGTGAGTTCCAGGAGTCGATGCTCGATCTCGACGTTTCGCTTCTTTTTTTCAAGCAACTCGTCAACGTGAACGGCGATTTGGCTCGCACGGACCACCTCGTCTATCGCTAGGATCGACTCAAAGCCTTGCATCGCGGCCTGGAGTTGGCTCTCCAACTCCTTGGTGGGTATCGGAGCGGCGTAATACAACTCGATGGTGTCAAGAACCTTCTTTGCGTTCGCTGTCGCCTCCCTAAGCTTCGCGTTCTCCATCAAGCTGCTTCGCGAGGTGGTTATGCCCCGTACGGTCAGCCCGATTACCAAGAGGACGACGATTGCTTGGGCGCCAACGGGAATCATTAGTTTGCTGCGTACGGTCATCAGGTTTCTCTTCATGCCTCTTGTGTTTGGAGCATCAATCGATCACGCCACCTTCCTCCAGGTGCCGAGACCCCTGCATGAAGATAGCTTATGCAATTCGGGCAGACTGGTTGCGGAAACAGGCGTTCGGGGGAACGCTGCCGAAGAGTGAAGGGGAGGTCCGTTTGTGCCGGGTATTCCGCGAAGGAGAACCCGAGGGCGGACGGCACGACGGGACGTGCCTGCTACTGTTCTTGCGACAGTTTCTTGCTCGTCGATCCTGAGGATGGCTCAGCCGAACTGGAGTACCCCATGAAAAAACTCCTGCACAAGTGCCTTCTCGTTCCCTTGGGACATATTTTGCCAGTGCTGGTCGCCGTAAGTCCCGCATTCGCTGCAGAGCAGGCGAATCACCGGCCGAATCTGGTGTACATTTTCACTGACCAGCAGTGGGCGGGCGCCATGAGTTGCGCCGGCAACAGCGACCTTTCGACGCCGGCTCTCGACGGCCTGGCCTCGCGGGGCGTTCGCTTCCACAACGCGTACTGTACGCAACCGTTGTGCGTGCCTTCCCGCACGGCCATGATGACCGGCGTGTATCCGCACGAAATCGGGGCCACGCACAACACATTCGCCTGGGATCGCGCGCCGGTTCCCATACTGGGCAAGGTGCTCGTCCAGTCAGGCTACGAGTGTGCGTGGTTTGGCAAGTGGCACCTGCCGACGTCGAGGAGCACGGTTTTACGACGGTTGAGTTGCACAAGGGTTCGGCCAACGACTCCGCACAAGCGGAAGTTTCGAGAAAAAGCGGGTGTCCTCACGTCTCGAACGTCCGTTCAATCGCCTCGAGGTCGGTGGTGCCCGTTCACTCCTCCGGAAGCAAGAATGCCGACCTCCTCCGCAGTCAGCGCGCGGTCGTAGATACGGACGTCGTCGATCCGCCCACGGAACCAGACCGGGTCTTCCTCGTGCCGGCGACGGCCGACCAACAGCGGCTGGTCGTTGGAGAGATCGCCGAGTACTGAGAGGTCGTGGGTGCCGCCGCTCGCTTTGCCGTCGACATAGGCCTGGCCGGTGTTCCCGCGGCGCACGAAGGCGACGTGCATCCATCTCTTGGCACCAAGGTCGGACGGGTCGGGATGAAACGACATGTGGTTCTCCGCCCG
This sequence comes from Rhodopirellula sp., assembly GCA_012728855.1. Classification (GTDB taxonomy): domain Bacteria; phylum Planctomycetota; class Planctomycetia; order Pirellulales; family Thermoguttaceae; genus JABWBD01. Next base: position 2,006 of record JAAYEH010000031.1, read on the forward strand.
GAAGCAGCAGGGATCCCAGCCCCAGGACCATTGTTGCTTGGCAAAGCCGTCGGCCTTGGCGAGGATGATCATGCTTCCATCATGTTCCTTCCAGATCCAGGCGGCAAGGGTAAAATCGGCGGCGCCGAGGTTGCAATCGGCGGGGCCTTCGGCGTAGGAGTCCTTGCCGTCCAGGAGCAGGGCGCCGCCCATCCGGCCGTCCTTGGGCGTCCAGGCGGCACTGCCCTTCAACCTGGCATGCCTCCCAGACCCGCTCGCATCGACCACCGTGTCTCCTTTGGTCTGATCCATGGTGTAGTGCAGAACCAATGGGTCGGCGCAGAAGGTTGTCGATGTGCCGGTCGGTATCGGGTTGCGGGCGGCGGCGGTATCGGTGACTCCGCCGACCGTCAGGCGGTAGGTAGTGTTCCGTGTCAACGGCGAGACTCGAAGTCGCACGAACACAGGATCTGGCGCCACTTCTGCGCCGAGAACCTGCGCTTCGTGATCGATGCGGTAGTTGGCGGCAAGGCCGGCGGTGGCGGGGTCGAGCGGTTTGCTGAAATGGAGCCAGACGTGCTGGGCATCGTCGCCTGAGAGCGCGGCGCGCAAGATGGGGGCCGTGGTGTCGGGCGGGGTGCGGACTTCGCATTCATTGCTAAGCTTGCCAGGCGGCGCAAACTCCCAGGCCCGCGCGGCGACCGCATAGCGATGGAGAGTCTGTTCGGTCAGACCGCCCTCTTCGAACGATGTGCTGAACGTGCTCCCCACCAGGACGCCGTCGCGGAAGACGGCGTAGGATGGCGACGGCTGATCGTGGGGAACGGCCGATTGCCAGGTCAACCGGACGCGGTCGAATCCGAGCGGCGTTGCCTCGAGGCCGAAAGGAGGAGGGATCTGCGGGGTCGATCCGCCGCCGTACTCTTTCGGGAAATCGGGACGCAGTCCGATCTCAGCGTAGTCCATGCCATTTTCGTCGAAGTTGGGCTCCCAACTCACGTTGTCGGTCTGGGCAGACGCGCCGTTGTCGGGTCCGTGGCTCCGCAACTGCTGTCCCTGGGGCCGGACGATCTGGACGTTGCGGAAGACCTGGTGCATGCACATCTTGGGCCAGTCGATGAAGATGCCGTCAGGGGCGATATCTTTGACGGACGGAATAGCCCGGCAGTCGGCAACCGTGATCTGCTCGAAGGTGTTGATCGCGTCGCCGCCGGGGATGTTCAGATTCGCACCGTGCAGGGCGCCCATGTCGCCGCCGTCCTGCCCGCACCGCTCGATACGGATGTGATGGAAGTGGTTTCCCTTCGTCGGCGGATGGTTTGTCAGGACCGACGGGCCGTATTGCGGGCCGGTATTGCCGCGCAGCGTGATCGCATAGCGCACGGAATTGTCCAGTCGGCAGTGGTCGACCTCGTTGTTGCTGACGTTGAATACCGTCACACACTCGGCATAGGTGTGCAACTCGCCGACATGGCTGATCCATGTGTTCGTGACGCGGTTGTGCTGACAGCGGTCTTCGGTGGGAGCCTTGCCGCCGGGGGCCAGGAAGCGATTGCAGAAGCTGACGCCGTTGACGCCCATGTGCTCGATCCAGCAGCCGGTGACCAGGTTGTTTGTGTTGTGGCCGATCATCATGATGCCGTTTCGGCCGCTGTTCTTGAGGTGGCAGTCGCGGATCTCGACCCGCGAAGTATTGTTCATCCAGACGAGCGCTCCGTCGCGCAGGCCATCGTAGGCCCAGAGCGGAAGCGGCGGTGCGTTGTCCGACTCTTCGAGGCCAAGGCCGTCGAGAACGAGATTCTGGACACACTGGTCGCGCGAGGCGCCCTTCAGCTCGATCATCCGGTTCAGGACGGGGCAGGTGATTGCCAGGGTGTCCGGGTGGCCTTTGCCCAGCGGCATGTAGTAGAGTGTGTGAGCCTTGTCGTCGACGAAGAACTCACCGGGAGCGTTGAGCAAACCAAGTTCGTCTTCGAGGAAGTAGCGGGCACCGACGCCAACTCCGTGAAAGGGTTTGCCGTTGATGTTCAGCCGCCGCGATTCGGGGTCGATCGAGGCCACCGGATGTACCTCGCGGACCCAGTCGCACTTGCCGCCGGGGAAGATATGGATCCGCATCTTCGTCACCTCGGTTACCGGCGGCGCATCTTCGGCAGCATAAGCCAGCCAGGCGGGCGAGTCGGGCCTAGGATGGTCGCGGTCGGTTTGTTTGGGGGTGCCGTCGACCGTGACCAGGTAGCGGCCCAGGGCCGTGGGCATTTGCGGATGGGGCTCGTGGTCGGGGAAGCGGGCCTTGTGGACGCGGCGGCCGTTTTCGTAGAGGGTGTGGAGGATCAGGCCTTCCGGAAGATCGATCTTCCAGATGCCGTCGCGATGCTCTTGCCATCCTTTCAAGGGCACACTCCCCAACAGACGTGCCTTGCCGGGGCCGGCAGCGCTGCGGTAGACCACTCGGAAACCGTTTTGCCCGGAGTCCGCCGCAGTGAACTCGAGCGTGCGATCGAGCCGGTAGTCGCCGGGGGCGAGGCTGACAACCACATCGGCGTCCATCTGCTTGACCGACGCGCGGACTGCTTGCTGAGCGCGATACAGCGTGAGAAACGGCCTTTCGGCAGTGCCCGGGTTGGTGTCGGCTCCACTGGGGGCCACGTGCAGTTCGACCGGCGCGGCGACGACGAACGAAGCGGCGGTCAGAAGCCAACCGGTGACAAGACAAGGGAGTGTAAGGTTCATCTTGGCGTGATTCATGGTGTCAGGTTCCATTTCCAGCGGCGACAGGTTGCGGCTTTCTCCAAGGCCGGCCCGTTGCCCAGTATCCTTTCGGGTCCGTGGACAGACCGGCGCCACCATCTGCTACAACCCGTGGCGGCGCGCCCTCCAGTATGGCGTCTGCGGACGGAGAATGCCAACGACGTTGCAACTCACCGTTGGATTCGGATAGGCTATACGAACCACACCTGTCAAGGTTCTAAGGTGTCGCGAATTGGTCGTTTAACCGCAGTGCCCAACGGGCCGCGCGTTGTAATCGACAGCCGCGCCGCCCTCCGCCCCACGCGCGGCCCGTTGGGCACTGCGGTTAAACGACCGTTACAGGGGTGGCTATACGAACATGGCACCGGCAAAATCCATCCCGAAGCAGGCCATCATGCAACGACGACAATTCTTGAAAACGCTTGCGGCGGCCCTGGCCGCCGGAGGATTGCAGATCGAAGCCCGCGCGGTTTCGGCCGAGGCGACCGCGGCTCTTCCGCCGCAGTCATTCGATACGTTGGTCTACGGCTCCACACCCGGCGGGATCGCGGCCGCGGTCGAGGCGGCTCGGCGCGGGGATCGGGTGGTGCTGGCTTGCTGGAAGAAGAGTCCGGGCGGGATGGCAGCCAGCGGCCTTTCGACCACCGACGCGGTCCGCCGACATCTGTTCGGTGGGTTCGTGCTCGAGTTCATCTCCAAAGTCCGCGATCACTACCGGCAGATCCTCGGCGACGCCTCGGAGCAGTGGAAGTTCGTTCACGATGGCTGGTACTACGAGCCTTCGGTGGCCGAACACGTCTTCCGTGAGATCCTGGCGGCGGCGGAGTCGCGACTGGTGTGGCTGCCTGGCCATTGGCTCCGCAAGGCGACGGTTGAGGGGAGCCGCATCGTCTCGGTGGAACTGGAATGCCCCCAGGGCAAGCTCGTCTCCTGCAGGGCCCGGACTTTTGTCGACGGCACTTACGAAGGCGACCTGGCCGCCAAGGCGAAGGTGCCGTACCGGGTGGGACGTGAAGGTCGTGACGAATACGGCGAATCGAAGGCCGGCATTCATTACATGAACTGGCGGACCGGCCAACAGATCCAGACCGCCGACACGGGAGAACCCTCCGCGGCCATCCAGGCGTTCTGCACCCGTTCGATCTTCACCGATGATCCGGAGCACCGCATTCCGATCGAGAAGCCCGCCACCTACGACGAGCACCTCCAGGATTACCTGCCGCTGATCGACGACTTCAAGTCAGGGAGGCTGAAAAAGTGGGGCTGGGGAACGCCGCTGCCGAGACGAAAGTACCAGATGAACGGCAACATCGAGGGCCTGACCAGCCTGAACTGCCCGGGAGCCAACTGGGGCTACCCGGAGTCCGACCAGCACCACCGCCGACGTCTGGACGACTTCCACCGCGATCACGCCGCGGGCTTGATCTACTTCCTGCAACACGACGAGCACATCCCCTCGGAAGTCCGTCAATCGATGCAGAAGATCGGGCTGCACGACCAGGAGTTCGTCCATGACGGGCACTGGCCCTGGCAGCTCTACGTCAGGCAGGGACGACGGATCGAGGGCCGGGCGATGGTCACTCAGCACAACTTCACCATCGACCCCTCCACGGGCCGCACGCCGCCCGTGGAGCAAACCATCGCCATGGGCGAGCACTCCTTCGACGTGCATCCCTGCCACGATCGCCGCTTCGCCGTCGACGGATTCATGGAGGGGGTGCTCTGGTATCCCAAGAAGGCCGCCGGTCCGGCCCAGCCCGGAGGGATTCCCTACGGCGCCATGCTTCCCAAGCGGATCGACAACCTGCTGGTTCCGGTGGCCATGTCGAGCACGCACGTGGCGATGTCGGTCTTGCGAATGGAACCGGTTTGGATGACCACAGGCCAGGTCGCCGGCCTGGCTGCCGCCACGGCTCGCGAGCAGCGCTGCGATGTGGCACAACTCGATCCCGCGCCGCTTCCCAAGATCCTGAAGATCCAGACGGAATCGAGCGGTGCGTAAGCATCGGCAACGCTATTGCTATCGGACTTCAACATAGCAGGCGGCCAACTCGCGGCCCCGTCGAAAAAAGTTCACTTTGCTTCCCCACCGCCTCGCCACTCTTCAAAGACCTTCGCCATTGCCTGGACTCGCTGGGGGTGCTGCTTTGCGAGATCGTTCAGTTCGGTGCGGTCGGTCGTTAGATCGTAGAGTTCCCACGGTCCGTTCTTGGCGGAGACGAGTTTCCACGACCCGATGCGAACGGCGCGGGAGCCCGAGGTGGCCCAGCACAGCGACGGATGGCCTTCGCGCGAGCCGCCCTTGAGGACCGGCAGCAGGCTCTTGCCCGCCAAAGGCTGGACCGTCCGGGTTTCAAACTGCGAGGGATACTCAACGCCCGCGACGTCGAGACAGGTGGCGGTAAGGTCGGTGATATGGACCAGTTCGGGTGTAACGCCGCCCGTGGGACGTATTGTGCGCGGCCACCAGGCGATCAAGGGCGTGGCGATGCCGCCTTCGTGGTTCGACTGCTTGTGGCGGCGGAAGGGCGTGTTGGAGACGTTTGACCAGGGCGGGCCGGCGGTGACGAACGTGTCGGCGGGGCCGGGCTGGATGCTCGGTTTGTTGCCGACCTTGGTCAATGTGCCGTCCACGCGCCACGTTTGTCCCGGTTTGTCGAGCGGCCCGACCGCCGTGTCCGCGGCGCCATTGTCGGAAAGGAAGAGCACGAGCGTGTTGCGGTCGGCCCCGGTCTGGCGAAGCGCATCGAGCACACGCCCCACGCTCTGGTCCAACGAATCGACTTGGGCGGCGAAAGCGGCCATCCGTTCGGCTTCCCAGTCCTTGTGGTCCGCGTCCTGCCAGGCCGGCACGCGCGGGTCGCGCGGCGACAGGCGGCACTTGGCGTCGATCAGTCCCAGTTCGATCAGCCGTTGATGGCGGCGAGCCCTCGCCTCGTCCCAGCCCAACTCCCGATAAAGTTTGCGATACTTCGCCATATCTTCGGGTTTGGCATGCAGCGGCCAATGCGGGGCGTAATGCGACATGTAAAGAAAGAAGGGCCGATCTTTCTTCGTTTCGGCGATGAACTGGACGGCGAAATCAGTGATCAAATCGGTCTTGTAGGTGCCTGCGGGCAGTGAGAAGGGCTTGCCGTCGAGGTAGAAAGCGGTGTTGTGGACGTCGGCGAAGTAATTGCCGGGTCCGCTGTGCCCGGTGCTGCCAAGGAATCGATCGACGTGGCGGGCGATCTTCGCCGGATCGTGCCAGACGTCGGCCGTAACCATGTCCAGCCGCCCCACCGCGCAGGTTGCATAGCCGGCGCCATGGAGCAGTTCGAACAGTGTCACGCAGCGATTGCCAAGCAGTCCGGTCCAGTTGAAGATTCCGACCTGGTGCGGATGCAGCCCCGTCATCAAGGCTGCTCGCGACGGGCCGCACAATGCGCAGTTGTAGCACTGCGAGAACCGCAGACCTTCGGCCGCCAACCGGTCCAAGTTGGGCGTCCGGATCTCGCCGCCGTAACAGCCGAGGTCGGAAAAGCCCATGTCGTCGGCGAGGATCAGAAGGATGTTGGGGCGGGTGGCCGTGTTTTCGTCGGCCCGAGTTCCGCCGCAGAGCATAGCGAGGAGGCAGATCAGGGGGCTGAGGTGGCGCATTGGGGCCTCCAATCTATAGTGTCGTTTTGGGTGTCGACCGAACGCAGGACTCATCGCACTATTCGGCTTTTCCTGGCCGCGGTGCCGCAAGATCCACGCAGACGATCTCCTTGTCGTTCCGCGCGAACAGAGCACGATGCGCGAAGGCCGGGGGCGACCAGACGACCATCCGGCGGCCGGCCTTCATCGTCGGCTCCAAGACGGCCATCCGGCCGATCTCCTCATATCCTTTCGGCGAAAGCCTGGCCAGAATCAGCTCACCGTGCTCATTGAAAAGCAGAAAACGATCCTCGTGTTTGACGAGGAACGCCGTGGCCCAGCGTCCCTCGCCCGTGGCCGCGAACGTCTCCCAGACTCGCCGGCCGGTCTGGGGCTCCAGGCAGCGGAGTTGTCCGTAGCTGCAGACGCCATACAGGTAGCCGCCGTGGAACGCGGGCGTGGCCATCAGCCCGTGCAGGCCCTGCGTGCGGCCCGGCAACTCGATGTCGCTTTCGCCTTTCCACAGGAGCCGGGCCGTGGACATCTCGGGATCGAGTTGCATCATCAGCGGGCCATTGAAGAACGATGTGGCGAACACCAGGCGGCGGTCGGGATCGAAAACCGGCGAGGCGATCGAATGGCCCATCTTCAGATCGGCCGATTCGTGCCAGAAGACGTTTCCCGAATCGGGCTGTAGTGAATAGAGGCCGATCGGGCACCAGACGAGCAGTTGGCGCCGCGAACCGCACTGGGCCATGACCGGTGCGCTATAACCGGGGTCGGGACAGTCGAGGGCTCGCCACAGTTCCACACCGGTCTCTTTGTTCCAGGCGACCACGCCCGCTCCTTGCTTGCCGCCGACCAGGGCGATCAGCCTCTCACAGTCGACCAGAGGCGCGGCGGCCATGCCCCAGGGATTGATCTCGGTTCCATAATCGCGGACATAGTTCTTCGACCAGACGACGCGACCGGTTTGGGCGTCAAGACAGAGGAGGTCGCCCATGGCGCCGAGACAATACACCCTGCCCTCGCACACGGTCGGCGTCGCCCGCGGCCCGGACGGATAACTGATCGTGTAGCGGCAGGGATACTCGTGCTTCCATACCACGGCTCCGGTGTCGGCATCCAGACAGAGGATCCGCTCCAGACCTTGCACGGGGTCTTTCTTGTCCCAGCGGTATTCCGACAGCTGGTCGCCAGTAGGCTCCATGCGATCGCACAGGTAGACCCGGCCATCGGCCACTGCCGGGCCGGCAAAACCGGCGCCGATCGGCGTTCGCCAGCGGTATTCGGCGGTTGCGGGGAGAGTTTCGACGATCCCCGTCTCGCGCCACACGCCGTCGCGCCGGGGGCCCTGGTACTGGGGCCAATCCTCCGCGTGTGCGGCCATCGTGATTGCCAGGCAAGCCGTCGCTGTCGTCAGGAACCGGTTCATGGTTTTCATGCTTCCATTGTCCGCGCCGGAGGTGGCCGCCGCAAGAGATGCGGCGGGCTGTGGCGGCTTGCCCGTGTAGGAACATGCCGAAAGGCTCCGTGAGCCTCACGCGTTTCCCGATCGTGGTGGTTTCCCAGTTCGACGCGAACTGGCAACGCCACTCCGCCGCGTTTTCCGTGGCTGGACGACTGGGCTGAACGGCCTTACAATACGGATATCCTTGAGTGATAGGGAGATAGTTGGATGATCGCCAGAATCATCGATCGCGGGCGCGGTCCGGAAATCGAGGGGACGCGCATTACGGTGTACGACATCTGCGACTACATGCGAGGGAATTGGCATCGCGATGCCATCGCAGCTACCTTGCGATTGTCGTCCGCCCAGGTTGCCGCGGCGCTGGAATACATCGAGCGGCACGAACAGGAAGTGCTAGCGGAGTACGACAAGATCGTCGAGCGCGAAGCTCGCGGGAATCCTCCGGAAGTGCAAGCCAGGCTCAATGCCATCCACGAGAAATGGCAGGCAACCTTGGCATCACGACAACCGCAACAGGCCCTCACGTCTCATAATCAGACTCCTGGCGGACAACAACGCCGGTGGCCACGTTTGAGGAATTGGGCCTTGATCGCGGTGCGAACGATGCCGAATTGTGGAGGATCTGCCAGCACCAGCAGATTGTTCTGATCACGAACAATCGCAACGCCCGAGGGCCGGATTCTCTGGAGATGATCGTGCGAGAAGAAAACCAACCCGATTCGCTTCCCGTTTTCACCCTCGCCAGTCCTGAGCGGCTGCGAGCGGATCGCACCTACGCAGAACAGACGGCGATGCGCCTTCTGGAGTATCTGGTGTATCTTGACGAGCTTCGTGGCGCGGGACGGATTTTTCTGCCGTAACAGGGACGCAACGACACTCCAGTGCATTATCCTGTCGTGGTCGGCCCCACTCGGCGACAATGCAAGTAGGCGACAATCAAGAGGGACGTCCTGATTCAGTAGCCGTCACGTGGAACGGACGGCCGGGGGGGCTTGCACTCCGCTCCCAAAGGCGATAAAATCTGTTGGCAACGGAGGGCACATCGGCAATCACTGCTGGGAGTGCCTTTCGTGCGGATCGATCGCGGCGGCCTCATTGCGTCTTCTCCAAGATTCGCAGATCTGCAAGCACGTACTGATGGGCAAGTGGGAAGTGTGGCACACGACCCGGCCTTTCGTCCGGAACGTGTTGGCCGGGATGGTTTTCTGACATGGTTCAAGAATGGGGACCGGGTCCGAGCCAGTCGCCCGTTACCCCGCGGAACACCCTCTTGGGGCGAGGCGATTGTCTCGTTCTTGAATCATGCCTCGTTCCTTGGTCCGTTGCGTGAAAGGAGCAGGTGATGAAGAGGCTTCGGAGGATCTGGCGGTTTGCTGCAGCGATTTCTCTTGCAGCATGGATTTTTCCCGCGTCATCTTTGGGGGTAAGCCAAGCGGAGAAATCGCGGGCCGCGGCGGGGATCATCCACGATGCACTCCAGCGCGAGGCGAAACAAGAGATTGACGACCGCGTGGCGCTGATTCGTCCGGCACTCGAGATGCTGCCGACTCACCCGGAGGCGCTGTGGCATACCGGTTTCGTCTTTGACAGGCTTTCCGAGCAATGGCTGCGGTTCGACGAAGTCGCGCAGTTCTGCGGCAAAGACGACCGACTGCAGGCCTATCGCAAGGTCCGCGGCAATTACCCTCAGACGGTCGCGGGACAACGGGAACTCGCCCGTTGGTGCGCCCAACGCAAGTTGGACGACCAGGCGCGGGCCCACCTGACTCAGGTTCTGGAACGGGATCCCGATCATGCGGCGGCGCGCCGCGAACTCGGCTATCGATGGGTCAACGGCACGTGGGTATCCGAGCCGGATCTCGCCGCCGCCGAAGCCCATGCACGAAAAACCGTGGAAGACACGAAGGTCTGGAAACCCCGCTTGGAAAAACTCTATGAGGGCCTGACTCACCCCAGCCCGCAGCGGCGGGAACAAGCGCAGCAGGAGTTTCTGGCGATCCGCGATCCGGGCGTCATCGGCGCCATCGAGGTGGTCTTTTGTGCCAAGGGCGGAGACGCCGCGCTGGCGGGCATCGAGGCCCTGCGAAACATCTCCTCGTCCGAAGGGGCGGCTGCCCTGGCATGGCATGCCGTATTCTCGCCCTGGGAGCCGGTGCGGCAGGCCGCGGCCATGGCGTTGCAGTCGCAAGACAAACACGACTACGTGCCGCTGTTGCTCGGCGCGATGCAGTCACCGATTCAATCGCGCGTGGAGATCTACCAACGGACCGCTGGCAATGTCGCCGACGGCCTCCTTTACCGGCATATGTTCTACCGCGAGGGAATGGAGGCGCGAGAACTGGCCGTGTTGGACGACGCTTTTCAGCACGTTTTCACGACTCGCACCGTGAGAACGGTGGCAAGGACGAACCGAGACCAGGGCGCCGGGCGTCTGGAAAGCGCGGTGCGGGACATGCAGATGCGCCGGCAGACCATGGAAATCGCGCGCCGGCAGGCGGAGGCCAAGGCTGCCGAGCGGGAGACGGCAGTCGCGCGCCATAACCTGGCCGTCGACGCGTTGAATGCGAGGGTTGGTTGGGCTCTCGGGCAGGCCACCGGAGAGTACCGGCCCTATACGCCGCAGCAGTGGCAGGAATGGTGGTATGACTACAACGAGGTCGTCTCCGAGGGCGAACGGCCGCTCCGCAGGTATTACCAGTACGAGACGGATCTGCGAGTCAGCCAGCTCACACCAATGCAGACCTCCCACTCCTGCTTTGCCGCCGGAACTCCCGTGTGGACCGAATCGGGCCCCGTGCCGGTTCAGGACGTCCGCGTCGGCGACCGGGTCTTCGCCTGTAACCCGGAGACCGGATGTCTCGACCTCAAGGCCGTGCTGAAAACCACGATTAATCCCCAGGCAGAAACACTCACGCTGCAAATCGGCGGAAAGACGATCGCAGCGACCGGCGGGCATGTCTTTTGGGTTTCCGGCACGGGCTGGGCCAAATTCCGGGATCTTAAGCCGGGAATGCGGCTCCACACCATGCAAGGCACCGTGGAGGTTCAGAGCGTCGAACCGGCCACGGAGCAACCGACGTACAACCTCATCGTCGCCGACTTCCACACGTACTTTGCCGGCGAAGCAAGGATTCTCACTCACGACATCACGATCCGCAGGCCGACCAACTGTATCGTCCCGGGGCTGGCGGTTGCCGCGCCGTGAATGAAACGGCACCGCGATCGAAGTCATCGGCAGGACTCGTGCTGGCCGCTGCGGGCACCGCGACGCCTCGCTCGATTGTATCCTCAGCAGAATTTGTGGCTGGAATTCAGCCAGAAATCCTCGAAACATGCGATTATGGCCTGAGGCAGAGCAAGTTGTTCGATGTGTCGTGTCGTCGATCGAGCCGCGGGGCTGGGGCAGCTTTCTTCGGGTAGCTCTTACCTTTTACCCGGAATGTATCGCGCGCAAGCGATCACCGAATTGGCTACGTCGGAGATTCTACCGAGTGCGTCTGCCACGGCCCCTCGAAACTGGAAAAGATGTTCCTCCTTGCCTTGGGGGCAGGCGGCCGTGCGACGTTGGTCGATGTCGCTAACGTCAAACGGCGGCTTGACACCAGGGTCTACTACAGAGTTGCCCTTGACCCCGGAAAAGCCGCTATGCCGCCGCGGTCAGGTGCAGCGAGTGGTTAGCCGTCTCATGCACCAGCTACAGGGCCATCACGCGCTGTAGAAACTGGCCGGCCTCAGCTACGTTGATCGCAAACTCTGGTGTCACGATCAAATCATTGATAGCTGTACCCTCAAGCTGCGTGACGCCGCGCGAGGTCCGACCCGACCAGTGCTTGAGCAGAATCGTGGCTCGCAAGAGCTTCTCTTGAAACATCGACACAAGGACGGTGTTGACGATCTTCCCCGGATCGACACCCACAAAGTAGAACATGAAAACCGATCGAGAATTCGCCAAGAACTCCAGCATTTTGTCGAGATTGTACGCCTTGGGATTTGAACTGAGGATCATGATCTTCGTCTTCACATCCGTCTCGGTATCATAAGCTGGGAAGATGCGGCTGTAGTCACCGAGCGCATTGTCAGTCTTGAATCTGGGAAGCCCCTTGTTGCCTCCTTTCAAAGCGACGATGAGTTCCTGGCGCAACGACTCATCCTCTCCGGTGATGAGGTACTCGATGACCCGACCTCGCACATTGACGTTTTCGATCAGCGCAGCCAAGAGTATTTCAGACCGTAACTTGCTGACTTGAGCGTCCAAGTCTCCCTTCAGAACGGCGCAGTCCGCGGATTCAACGAAACGTGCGGCTCGTTCAGGTGCGGCAAGTATGGCCGCTGCCGCCGACTCGTTGACGACAAACTTGACTCCCGTCGGCGAGATGTTGTTTGTCGCTTCAACTAATCGAGCAAGGTTGCCCTCGAAACCGATACCTGCGTGAATGTCGAAAAGGCGGTCGATGTTTTCAGCCGAGTTGGTAATCCCCTCAAATTGCCTGGCAATATCGGACCCGTTGAAGCTGCCGCGGATGTTGTTCTCTCGAAGTTGTTGCGAACTATGGCTGATCTTCTTGAGCAGTGTTGTGTTGGCCAGCAAGCAGTAGTTTTCCGTTGGTGTGACCAGGCAAACGATGAAAGGTCGGTCATCGTACTTCCGGAGGTTGGACAGGGACAAAACGGTGTTTCCGAAATTATGGCTCGCGGAGGAACTGAACCGGATGGCGAATTCGGCGCAGTAATACACGGACCTGTCTTTCGTCAGCCCAAACGCATCGAAGGCGATACGGGCCAACCGGGTCTTGTCATTGATCCCATCGTTAGCTTTGATCAGAGCCAATAGTCTCTGCAGGGCGTCATTCATTGAAAAGGCCCTTTTGGTCATTCGCGCGAGCATGGCGGGCCTTCTGCGGTTTCTGGTCAGCCAAACTGTTCCTCTCCCAAAAGACACCCTCGGAGTACCCCTGTATGCTGGGATCGGCCTCAGCGAGCTTGAGCCGTTTCAAGGCCCAGCAGCAGTACTCTCGGTCGAGTTCGACGCCACAATACCGGCGGCCAAGCTTCTTGGCAACGACGGCCGTTGTCCCGCTGCCAAGAAACGGATCGAATACGACGTCTTGGGGACGGGAGCTTGCCAGAATTAGTTTTGCGACGAGCTTTTCAGGTTTTTGCGTAGGGTGGTCGGTATTCTCGGGCATTGACCAGAAGGGGACGGTAATGTCCGACCAAATGTTCGACGGATGGGTGAGCCGGTAGTTTCCATTCTCGGACTCTTGCCAATCTTTGGGTTCGCCGTCGCCCGTGCGGTACGGCGCGATGACGCGCCTTTTCAACTTCACGGCCTCGACATCGAAGTAGTAATCGTCGCCAACGGTGCAGAACCAAATATCCTCGGTGTTATTCTTCCAGTTCGCCTTGGCGCCGCGCCCTTTTTCCCTCTCCCATGTGATGCGATTTCGCACATGGAGACGCCGCTCGAGAACTGAAAAAATCAACGTAGATGTTTGCCAGTCACTGCAAACGTAGATCGTGGCTGTTGGCCAGAGCAAGGGCATGAGCGAGGATAGGACGTCGTCGAACCATGTTCTGTAGGCCTCGGCTTCTTTTGCCTGGAAAACGTGGCCATTGTAGTTCTTGGTCAGGTTGTAAGGCGGGTCGAGAATCACGAGATTGGCGAATGCCGGCGGAAGAAAGCGGCGAACGTCGTGAAAATCTTGATGGATGACCCGCCCGATGACTTCTTCGGACCGAGCGGGAGCGGCCAGACGCAACAACTCCGAGGCAAGCGTCGCCAACTCGGCGTCGCTGCAGGTGACCGTTCGGTTGCGGGGCGCTCGTTCCTTCATCTCGAATCTCGGCTTCTGCGGGTTAATCCGAATTCTGCGGCCGGGCAGCCGGCCGAAAGCGTCTTATGCGGCCCGACCGGCCGCATAAGACGCAATACAATGCGCGCTCAATATAGCTCCTAAGTCGTCACGCGACAAGACGGTGCGTCGACGCCTGACACCAACGGCCAGCGTGTTCTGCGGGCCGCAGATCCCGCGAAAACGGCAGCGCCGCGCATCTTCTCCGGACGGTTTGGACCGTAGAAGATCCGCGCACATCCACCGCCCCCTGGACTCCCCAAATCCCTCTCGATGAACGAATTGTACCCAATACATGGCCACCGCTTGCAGGATCTCTGCGGCCAGTGCCGGCCACAGAAGACGCATCGCGCCGAACGGAGGAACATGGGCCGGCTCGCCCCTGGTGATTGCTCACCCGCTCTCTCCCACAGAGCCGTCCCTGAAAGAGCCCGTTGGGTCAAGGGGCTTCCGGCGAGTTTCTGGTCGGGTTACGTTTATGAGTAGACTTTGGAGTCAGGCCGCCGAAGTAGACGTTGGGATCAGGCCGCCGTTTGACGTTAGCCGATGTCGCTAACGTCAAACGGCGGCTTGACCCAGACGGAATGCCCTTGATTGGCTACTCCATGGCAGTTTTATCCCGGCGCTTTCTCTGCCCCGATTCGCAAACCCAAGAGGCTACGGGTTCTTTGCGCCTCTTGGTCAGCGAGGCACAATCTCAATCACGGCGAAGACAGGCCGGTGATCCGAGGCCATCGGCTCGGCATCACCTCGGCGACCGACACGCGGAAGCGAGATGCCGGCCGGTAGAATAGGTAATCGATCCGGGAGGTCGGCTCCTGCGAGGGAACGGTGGGGGCAGCGGCCTCGTCGATGGCATTGGTCCAACGCGCGAGCAGCGTTTGCACCGGCTCCGAATCAGGCACGGCATTGATGTCGCCGGCAAGGATCGTCGGCACGGGATCGTCGTCTGCCGCGAACAGCGCATTGATGGCCTTGGCCTCCGCAACGCGATCCTCGGGCACGTTGTGCTGGAAGTGCGTGCTGACGAAACGTAGCGGCTCGCCATCGGGTCCGCGGACGGTAACGGCGATTGCCCCGCGCGGGTACGTGACGCGCTGCGGGGTGGCTTCGGTGTACGGGAGCGGATGGATCACAACATCGAGGATCGGCAATCGGGTCAGCACCGCGTTGCCGTACAGCCCACCGTCGTAGTGCTGGGTAGGCCCGAATCGCACTTTCATATCGGTTAATTCGCCGAGCCGCTGAGCCTGGTGGACGCGACCGGAGCGATTCACGCCGACGTCGACTTCCTGCAAGGCAACGAGATCCGGCTTGGCTGCGGCGATGCCCGACGGTTCCGCTGCATTGGAGTCGATCGCCGTGATCGTGACAGGTGTTATTCTGCGACGCGCAACTCTTGCGGGGTCGCGTTCCACGCGCCGACAACGAGCCTGGCCTGATCGCGCTGAGCGGGTTCGCGCCAGAAGACTTCCACTTCGAGATCGCGCTGCTCGCCGGGGGCGATCCAGAAGAAGTTGTCGGTGGCATAGAAGAGGCGCCGAGCGGCCTTGATGTCAAGTCGGGTGGCGAAGGCCGGTTTGTTGCCGGTATTCTTGACGCGGACGCGAAGCCGGCTGCGGTTGGGGGAGGATTGTTGGTGTTCGACGAGCGCCGCGGTCAAGGAGGTGGGTTGCGCTCCTGTCTGCGGTTTCAGCCACGGACCTTTGTCCAACGCAAGTCCCGGCTGCGGCGTGGCCCGATATGCGTTGCGGAAGGCCTCATCGCTCAGACGCGACAGGCAGCGCGGCCAATAGACCGAGCGCGAGATGATCTGCCGGTCACTGCCGCGGAGTTCGGCCACGATGAAGAAGAATGTGTCATCGAAGCTGTCGGGAATGGTGAACTCCCCGAAGTCGAGCGTTGCCACTGAGGGGCCCGGCGCGAGCCCGACCGGCTTCGTTTCTCGCCACTGCGAGGCGAAGGCGGCGTCGAAGATTTCCACCGATGCCGCCAGGTCGTTGATTCCGGCGGCGGGCGCGTGGGCGACGTGCAGACGAAGCGGCAGCGGCTCGCCTTTGGCCCACAGCAGGTTCGGCAGCTTGAGGAGCACGTGCGTCGGTTCGTAGGTGCGTTTGAGGAAATAATAGGGTGCGGTCGGCTGACCGAATCCATCCACGAGCATGATCGCAATGACCGGCCAGGGGCGTTTGAAGACCCACGGCATTAGGCCGGCGGTGACCGGATAGTTCGCCTGCACCTGGTCGGAAAAGATCTGGTAGAACTCGCCCGCCCCGATCTGCGTGCTTTCGGCGAGCGTCTCCAGCGACGGCGCGCTGATGTCGGCGATGTGCGAGGCGCGGCTGAGCATCCGCGGCACGCGGCTGGCCTGGTATTCGACGAAGTGGTGCATCAACTCGGGATGCTCCGCGGGAAAGGTCTTTTCCAACATGCCGGTGAAGGGCTTGTCGAGTTCGGCGGCGGCCACCACCTCGCTCATCGAAGTGGCATCGGGAATGCTGTGCATGCCGGTCTCGGCGATGTAGGGCACGAAACGGTAAAGCGGGCCGTACCACGTCGGATCCATGTCCGGGTATGTGTGCAGGCTGCCGCCGTCGGGGCTGGTCCGCCGCATCGGCCGTGTCGGGTCGAAGTCGGCCAGACAACGCTCGAAGACGCCGATCGTCGCGGTGTTGCCGAGCGAGTAGGGATTGAACTCGTTGCCGCCGCACCACAGCGCCAGCGCCGGATGATTGCGGAGTCGGAAGATCGCGTGCATCACTTGCGCTTCCCACACCTCCAGCGGCCACTCGGGCGTGTCGCGGTTGCCGATGGGAAAATCCTGCCAGACGAGCACACCGAGTTCGTTGCAGGTCTCGTAGAATTCCTCGGTCTCCAGAATGCCGCCGCCCCAGACGCGGAAAAGCTGGATGCCGGCCGCCTGCGCCGCGCCGATGAGCCAGCGATACCGCTCGCGCGGCAGGTCGAGCAGGATGTCGGCGGGCATCCAGTTCATGCCTTTGATGAACAGCGGCCGGCCGTTGACGACGAACTGCCAGTCGGCCCAGCGGTCGGCGGTGCGAGGGCCCGGCGTCGGCGCGGTTCGGATGGTGCGAATGCCGTAGTCGAACTCCAACGAGTCCTCGGCGTTGCCTTCTCGGAGGAGCGTGAGTTTGGCGCGGTAAAGATGCGGCTCGCCCATGCCGTTGGGCCACCACAACTTCGGCTTCGCTACGGTGAACGTCTGCTGCACCCAGTTGCGGCCCGCGTGGGTCGAAAGCGGAAAGGTGCTGTCGAAGGCAACGCGTCCGCCCACCTTCTCCGCGAGTTCCACGCGCAACGCGAACTGCGACGAGCTTGGCGGCCCGAGGCGCCAACCGTGGGAGCCGTCCGCCAACTGTGCGTTCTTCCACGGATGCAGATTCAGTTGCAGCGAGTGCGCTCCCTCGAGAACTTCGACGCCCAGCGACAGCCTCGCCTCATCCGTACCCGCATCCTCCGTGACGAGCATCGGACGTTCGAGATGGGCGGCTGGCGCCAGCTCGATCCTCGCCCCCCGCCACATGCCGAGCGGGAAAAACATCTCGCCGCCCGTGCCGCCGGCGATGACCCACGGTTTGATCACCGTACCTTCCGGCCCGCGCGGTTTCCAGCCGGTCTTGTTGCCGAAGTTGCCGGCTTTCACTTCGACGACGATGTCGTTCGCCGCGCCGAACTTGGCATGATCGCTGATCTCGATGGCTGGTCCGCCGAACATGCCTTCGTGCCGTCCCAGCAGGGTGCCGTTGAGCCAGACGCGCGCGAAGTAGTCGATCCCGTCGAAGCACAGAAAGGTGTAACCCTCGCGCAGTTTCGGCGGCAACGCGACCGTGCGGCGGTAATACCAGACCTTCTGGTCCACCCAGTCGTACTGCTTCGAGTTGAGGTGCTCGTAAGGATGGCCACACTTGCCCGCGCGGTGAAGCGCCCATTGCACCGTGCTCGGCACCTCCGCCGCGAACCAATTGGTCACGGCGTTCAAATCGCCGGTGGCGGTGATGGCGGTATCGCGCCAGCCGAGCTGCCACTCGCCGTCCAAGGCGATGTGCTGTGCGCCGCTGCGCGGCGTGATCCAGTACGGCTGCCAGAGATCTGCCACGGTGTCGGTGGGCGCCGACGCCGCTGCCGACACGCTTGCGGAGGTGGCTGCCAAGAGAGCGGCGACCAGGGCAACTCTGGAGACTACTCTTCGGAACCAGATTGACGAGGGGAGGTCGGTTCTGTGTGTGCGGGCAGGCATGATGTCACCTTGGGTCGTTGATTGCCATGATCTGTCCTCGATTCGATCGCAAACGCTAGTTCGATCGACTTACGGGCAATCCCTCCTTTCGCAGATCGACCTGCGCACGTTCGGCGAGCATCATCGGACTATCCCACATGGGCAACTGCGTCAGCGTGGTGTTTCCGCCCTCGCTCTTCCATGCGGATTTGTCGAGATCGAAGACCTTGCCCGTGATCATCTCCACGTAGACCGGGTCGTGGAACGTAACTCCCTTGACGGTCAGATCGACCCGGTCCCAGGCCAGTTCATCGCTCGGAACTTGATCGCTGTACCACAGCAACGCGACGGCAGTTCCCGCCTTTTCGAACCCGGCGATTGTCAGTTTCCGCGGCGACTTCGACTCGTACTCCAAAATGCCGACGGACTTCACCGCGTCGTCAAAGAAACTCATCATGTGCTGGACGGCGTAATAAGCAGGCCGCTTGTAGATGAACTCGTGCAAGAGGTTCGAGCGGATCAGGCCGAACGATTGCAGCATGTTCGGGTACTTCAGGTCGATGATGGTAAAGACGTTGGAGGGGATGCTGCGGACCCGGTCGCCCGCCATGCGGCGCAGATCCCATTTCGCCTGGCTGTACTCGGTCCAGGGATAGAACGCCAGCGCGTGCGTCCATTCCAGGATCGAAGGGCACCCGACCTCGCCCTGGTACAATCGGTATTTCGGGCTATAGGCCGTCACTTCTTGCTTCATCCTCTCGACCGCCGCATAGGACGTGTCGGGGTTGGGAGCGTACGGATGGTAGGCCCAGTAGTCGACAAGATCCAGCTTAGCGGCGGTCTTGAGCGCCTCCAGCACGACGGTGCGGTCGGCATCGGTAATCGCCGTGGCGAGGATGACCGCATCCGGCTGGGTTCTCTTGATGACTTCGGCGGTGGCAAGCACCAGCACGGAGTAGTCTTTGCCCTGGCCGAACGGCTCGTTCCAGATTTCCCACTCGCGGACAACCTCCTTGTATCGGGCGACGGTCGCCTCGACATACTTCAACCATGCGGCCATGCCCTCTTCCGAGTGTACGATCGGCGCCAGCGTCGAGCCGAGATGAATCGTGGACTTGTAGATCGGATTGCCGTAACACAAGCAGATCCAAGGTTTGACCCCCTGTTCGTCGAGGCCGTAGACGCACTCGTCCAGCCACGCGAAATCATAGACGCCTTTCTCTTTCTCGCACTTGGCCCAGCCGCTCTGCAGCCGCGCGTGCTTGGCCCCCAGTTCCCCCACGTAGTCCTTGTAGACGCTGAATTTCGCCTGATCGCGATCGAGCGTCTCGCAGCCGATCGACCAATCCGACGACTCGATCTCGCTGGCGCGCCGCGTGGCGATCCAGCCGATCTGTTTCAGTTCCGGACCCGACGCCTTGAACGTTTCCCAAGTCAAGCTGCGGTACGTCTTGCCTTGGGGCGCACCCATGACGAGGGAAGAGATCGACAATCCGATCAGCGCGCCCAGTGCCAGTTTTCTCATGTTTGTTCTCCCAAGTTACGTTGTGTTGACTTGTTTCCAATCGTCGCCTTCTGAAACGCTCGGCCCTGAGCGGCCCACGGACGGGCTGTCCGCTCATCGCAGAAAATGCTTTGCCCAGATCAGGCCCGGCCGCTCTTTCAATGCCCTGCCAAACCAGGTCTTTGCTTCCGCAGCCTTGTTCTCCATCTGCGCCGCCAGCCCGTGGAGATAGGCTGCCTCTGCCGAACGGTGCTCTGCGCGCTCGTTGGGCGTATTCTCGCCGCCGAACTTGGCGTAGGCGTCGACGGTCTCCGGGCGCTCCCGAGCCGCGATCGCCGCCTGCAGCCGCTGCTTCTGCTCGGCCTCGCCTTTCGCGTCGCCCAGTTCCCGATACGCCAGCAGCCGATAGTAGTTCATTTCGCCGTCGGCCACGCCTCCCTCCAACGCTTTGCGCAGTTCCGCCTCCGCCTGTCCTGCATCGCCCAGCGCACGATACGCCTGCGATGTGTAGTAGTGGATCTTCGGTCCCTGTCCTGCGTCGCCCGGACGTCCCGCCTGCAGGTTGTCGGGATAGGTGTTGGCGGTCTGGAAATCGCGCAACGCCTCGGCGGGTTGCCCCGACGCCAGCTTCGCCAGCCCGCGCAACAGGCAGGCGTCGACAAAAGGCTGGTGCAGAGCCGCCGCGCCCTCCCAGACATGAAATCTCCGCGTGGTCAGGATGGCCAACGCTTTGTCGTGTTGCCCGGTCTCGTTATACAAGTAGGCCAGTCGCAGTACCGTTGGATCGCTCTTCTGGACCGTCGCCATGTGGCTTTCCAGAAACGCCAGACGCCCGGCAGCGTCGCGGTTCGTTTTCTCGAACAACTTGTCCAACTCCAGCACGCACGCCACGTTTTGCGGATCGGACTCGATCGCCGCCTCGTAACGTTTCACCGCCAAGGCACGCTTCTTGGGCATCCGGCCGTAGGCAAACCCCAGGTTGCGCAGCGCCAAGCCGTGTGATGGATTGAGCGCAACGGCCTTCTCCCACGCCGCGATGCCACGCTCGCGCTGCTCGAGGTAGTAACACAAGTCGCCGAGGTAGTACCAGGTGTTGGCGTCGGCCGGACGCAGATCCGCGGCGGCGGAGAGTATCCGCAGTTCCTCGTGCCGGAACGGGAAACAGTAGTCGGTGGACATCGCGGCGGCCTGGCCAAACAGCGCGGACGCCTCGTCCGTCTTGCCGATTTGGAGGTTGTAGTACCCCGCGTAATACTTCACCAGCGGACTCGCGTAGGCCGCGCCGGCAGCGTCCGCCTGCGACAGCAGCGTCAGCGCCTCGTCCGCCGCGCCGAGGTTGCCGTAGTCAGTAACCGTCTCCAGCAGTTGCTGCAGTCGGTCGCCGCGGTTGTGCTCCACCGCCTGTAGCGCCGACTTCGTCCGTCCCTCCAGGAAACACCGTTCCGCGACCGACCAGATATCGAGCGGATCGAATTCGACGGCTCTGTCGAGCGCGGCCTTTGCCTCTTCTGTTTGTCCGAGCTTGCGAAGCACGTAAGCCTTCAACGTGTGCGCCTTGCTGGAACGCGCCGCCACATCCAACGCGGTGCCGACAATTTCCAGCGCACGCGGGTAGTCGCGATGGAGGCAGGCAATCTTCGCCAACTCCAGGTAGGCCGCGCGTTGGAACGCGTCGCGCCAGGCCGCCTTCCACAGTTCATCCTCGGCCTCTTTCAGCCGGCCCAGTTCCTTCAGAACGACGCCCAAATAATAATGCGGCTCGGCGTCCTTGGCACGAGTGTGGTTGCGCGTTGTGCGCTCCACGGCCCGCCGCAGGTGTTGCTCCGCCTCCGCGAATTTCGCCTGCCTGGCCAACCGGATGCCCACGACCGTGTTGACCCGCAGGTCCGACGGATCGCGCCGCAGCGCCTCCTCGTAATACGGCATGGGATCGACGATGCCGTTGTGAAACTGCTCCAGCCGCAGGCCGACCAGGTAGAGTTCCTCCACGCTTTGGTACTCGGCGGGAGGCTTGGGGTTTTCCGCCGGCTCCGGCAGCGGCTTCTCCTCGACGACCACCGGCGTGTAACGGACCAGTTCCCGGCCGTCCGGCGCGACGAGCATGCCCGTGATGTGGTTATCGGTGACGCCGGCGTCGATGGCGATCTCTTTGACATAGGGTGTGTTCGGATCGATGTCGATGATCTCCGAAAACGTCTTCTGCCCGTAGTTGAGCAACACCTTGGCGCGATCGAATTTGGCGGTCGTGTTGAACCCCAGGAAGACTTTGTCGGGCGCTCGCCGCTCCAGGTTGACGGCGGCGTCGAGATTCGCGCACTTCACGCCGCCGATCTTCTTGATCGGATACCAATACTGCTTGCAAGAGCGCGTCTCATAGGGCGAGATCCAGCTATAGTCCGGCTGGTTGTCTGAGTAGGCGCCGACCATCAGTTCCAGATACGGCCCGTCGTCGTCGGTGAGCACCTTGTCCCACACGAAGCCGCCCGGGTTATTGCCCCACAGGAAGAACTTCTTGCCGCAGACGATGTGGTGATTTGCCACGTGTGCCGTGCCCATCTGTCGGCCATGGTCGTACCCGGCAAGGAAATCGTTGTCGGGATCGACGGCAAAAATGGAGCGGTGATCCGTGGTAAAATTCTTCCACCAACTCAGGTCCGCGATCTCGTCGATCGCCACGGCCGGGCGGCCCATGGGAAAAGGCGTGAAATAGGTCTTGTGATGATCCATGCCCACACGGCAGGAGGGCGGAAACAGCACCTGGTAGTCCGCGCCGCAATGCACCGACACGTTCGCCCAATAGAGCATCGACTCGATGTACGGCTGCCGGTTCATGAACCGGCAATCGGCCTCCAGATAGGAGCGCCCGGGGCGCATCGTCAGTCCGATGGACCATTTCATGCGGTGCCGCAGTTCGGTTTCGCCGATCCACACGGTCTTGCTCCCGTCGGCGTTCTCCACGGTCGTGTAATCGACCGGCATGAACGTCGTCGCGCGGTGGTGGTGCGGGAAGTTCCATTCCACCCCGCCCGAGGTCCACGCGCCCAACATGCCGATCAGCGCGGGCTTGATCACCGATTGCCGGTAGAAGATTTCAAAGCCGGTGTCTTTGTCGGTAAAACTGAAGAGCCGCCCGCCGATCTGCGGCAGCAACGACATCTTCAGGTATTCGTTCTCCAGAAAAAGTGCCGTGTAGGTTCTGTCCACCTTGGCGTCGTGCAGCACGTCCTGCAGCGGATAGGGGTAGACCCTGCCTTGGGCGCCCTGGTACACGCGCCCCGTGTAAAAAATGGGGTTCTTGTCGCACGGCCCCGGCGGATACGTCGGCAGCGTCACCGTCGTCTCCGCAACCTCCACCCCCGCTTGGCAGAACGAGGCGACCAGACTGAGCACGATTGCGGCCGGCAACCGCTTGCAGTAATTCATGGCATTCTCGCTTTCGTGTCGGGCTCGTGTAACTCAAATTGTAAACGGAGTTGAAAAGGGGACTGGCTCCGAGCGTGGTTTTGGCCCGGAATTCTCGAGGAAACGCCTGCCGCTCGGTGCCTGTCCCCTTTCCCGGGCTGCCTCACTTACAGTTTGATCCGTAAAGTCCGGCTCCAAGATAGCCCGCCGAGGTTGCGACGGCAAGAATCTGGGGTGCGGAAGGGAGATCGCGGCCGAAGCGATAGATTCTTGTCCGGGAAACGCGGAGGCGGTAAACTGATGCTGGCGGAGGAGCGGAAAGGCTGGCGATTTGCCGGTTGGACGGCTCCCGCGGTTTGTATTTGGCACCAGATGACGCCAGTGGAAGGGAGTTCGATATGCTTGCTACGCACCGATGGGTTCTGCGAGAGTCTGTGTTGTCCGCCGCAATCGCGTGGTCCGGTATGGCTGCTTTGGGCGCCTGCGCTGAGCCGCTTGAGGTCTTTGCCGTGAGCGATGCGGTTCGCGTGTTTGAAGACGGCTATGGGTTGCCGGACAAACAGGCTGGGGAAGTCCGGGTGTTCGGCGTCCGCAACGAGGTCGTCTCGGCGCAGTGCGTGGTGCGTGCCAACGCCGATCTCAAGGATCTCACGGTCGCAACCGGCCCGCTTCAGCAAGCCGGCGCTTCCGCCACTCTGCCCGCGGAAGCCGTCGAGTGGAATTTCGTGGAGAGCATCTTCATCGAGGAGAACACACGGAAGGTCGACAAGAATGATCTCACGCGGCCGGCGCCGGCGCGTTTTCCGGACCTGCTGAGCGACGAGCGGCAATGCGCCCTGGCCAAAGGATCCCTGAAGGCCGTCTATGTGACGGTTCGCATTCCGCAGGATGCCAAGGCCGGGGAGTACCGCGGCGAGATCTCGGTCCGCGCGGGCGATGCCGGCGCAGGGCTGCCGCTGGTGGTCACCGTGTATCCCCTGGTGATGCCCGAGGATCGCCACGTGATGGTGACCGAATGGTTCACCACCCGCCACTTCCAGCGGCATCACGGAATCGACCCGGAGGATCCGGACGCATTTTTCAAGATGCTCAAGATCTACGCGGAGAACATGGCCGACCACCGTCAGAACGCGTTCCGAGTGACACTGGAACTGATCGGCAACTCACGGGCGGAAGACGGCACTCTCAAGTTTGACTTTTCCGACTTCGATCGATGGGCGGAGGTTTTCTGGGATACCGGACGGATGGACCTTCTGGAGACGGGCTTTGTCGCTCGATTCGGCGAGGGCGGCTGGTCGAGCCCGGAGGTGTTGCTGAGGGACTTCAGCGTGAAAGACGAGGCGAGCGGCAAAACGGTGAGGCTGGAAGGCAAGGAATTCTTGCCCAAGTTTCTGCCGGCTCTGGTCGGGCACCTTCGGGAAAAGGGATGGCTCGAGAAGACCGTGTTTCATATCTGCGACGAGCCCTCCAACCACAACGTGATGGCCTGGCGCGAAGCGTCCGACTTCGTTCATCAGTGCGCTCCGGAGCTGCGCCGGATCGATGCCATCGAGACGCCCCACTGCCTGGATCGGCTGGAGGTCTGGGTGCCCAAACTCAATCATCTGTCGACCTGGCAGGATGCCTACGAGGAAGCGCAGCGGCGCGGCAATGAGATGTGGCTGTACACGGTGGGCATTTTCCAGGGGGGATCGCTGCCGAACAAGACGGTTGACGTTGCCCTGATCGATTCGCGGGTGATGCACTGGCTGAACTACCGCTACGGCCTGAAAGGTTACCTGCACTGGGGATGGAACGCCTGGACCGAAGATCCGATCGAGACCCCGGGAAAACATCGCGGCGACGGCTGGCACGTCTATCCAAAGCCGGGAGGAGTGTTGAATTCGCTTCGCTGGGAGCAGATGCGCAACGGCCTGCAGGACTACGAATGTCTCTGGCTGTTGGAAGACAAGATTGCCGCTGTGCGGGCGACGCTCAGTCCGCGCGTGGCCGAACTGATCGAGCCGGCGCGGCGCGGAATCGAACTCGCTTCTCGAGTGGTCCGGACCTACAGCGATTTCACCCGCGACCCCGACGTGCTCTATGCCGCGCGGCGGCAGGCGATCGAAGAGGCTGTCGAAATGGAGGCGTCACCGCAGGTGGTGCTCCAGACCAATCCGCTCGAACATGCGATGATGGCCAACGACTGTGCTGTCGATGTCCACGGCTGGGCCGAACCCGGAACCACGATCAAGGTGAACGGCCGCGAGACGCCCGTCGCGGAGGATGGATTGTTTCTGGTCCAGACGTCGCCTTCGCGAGAGGGAACGATCACGGTGGAAGCGGAGAAAGGCGAGGCGAAGAAGACGCTCGTACGGGAGTTTCGGTTGCAGTACGAATAGCGGGGAGGAGGGGGCAGGTCTCGTTCCTGCCGATTACGATCAGTCTTTCAAGGGAGACTGGCCGGTGGCAACGACTTCCCTGGTGATAGCGAAGTCAACCATGCCGGCGTTCAATTCAAGGCCCTGCGAGTCCCGGAAGACTACGCGGTGTTTGCCCGGCGCCAGTTCTTTCACGGTGCAGGGTGTCGTGTAGGGCGCGCCGCCCGGTTGCCGGAGGGTTTCTCCATCTACGAGAATCGTCGACTCCGGCGGCACCGTGATGAAATTGACGTGCAAGGATGCGGCTTGGTCCCGAGGCCACCATATCGCGCCTAGCGCCACCACGACCGGACAGGCGGCAATTGCCAGCCACGTCATTCTCCTCCGCCGTTCCGGCTTGGGCGAACGCTTTAACGCGGCGAGCATTTTCCCCGCGTCGGCGAATCGCTCTCGAGGATTCTCTTCACACGCCTGGAGCGCCACCCGATTCAACGCCTTGAGGATTGGGTTTCGAGCGACTTCGCCTACGCGACTGTCCAGCGACGGGAACATGTCAACCGGCATACCCGTGATCATTTCGTAGATAAGCAGACCCGCGGCGTACACGTCGGCACGTTCATCCATCCGGCGGTCCGGAGGCATATATTTCGGCGTGCCGACCCGCGAGAGCAACAAGTCCGCCTGGGCCAACAGGCCAAAATCGGCAAGCTTCAGGTTCCCCGCGACAAACAAGCAGTTTCCCGGCTTCACGTCGCGATGCACCATGCCCGAGCCATGAAGGTGGGCCAGCCCGGACAAAAGCTGCTCGGCGCAGCGCAGTGCGATCTCCGGCGGGAGGGGGCCTTCCTTCAGCTTCTCTCTCAGGGTGGCAGGCCGATAGCTCGGGTCGGTCGAGGCGGGTATTCCGGTGACGTCGTCGGCCGGATCCATAATGCAGAAGACGTGCCGGGAGGTTTTTCCGACGTGGTGAATCCGCAGAAGGCTCGGGTGTTCGCCGCTCGCGGTGCCTTCAAGCCGGATGATCGATCCAACTTCGCGGCCCGCCCGGTCCAGGGGGATGACCTTCACGGCACGCAGCAATCCGGTGGTATGATTCCTGGCCAGCCACACCCTTCCGTACGAGCCTTCCCCGATCAGGCAAATCGGATCCAGATCCGGCAAGTCCCCCGGAACCTCGCCGCCGTCCACCCAAGTGTTGGTCATGAAGTCGTCCACGACGAATTCCAGGCTAGAGGGACCGTATCGTCTCTTCCACTCGCGCCGCCAACGAAGCCTGCGCCGCGGCGTTGGGCAGCACATTGCAGGCTTGCCGGATCTGGTCGGTGAGTTGGCCTTCATCACGATAGGGGGCGCCTAGTTCTCGAAGCCGGGCAAGCACGCGGCAGCGTGCGGCATAGACGGCATCGCGACGGAGGCCTGTAATTTCGGCCGCTTCGCCCCCCGAAAGCCCGTGCCTGGCCGTCAGCTCGAACGCCTGGAATGTCTTAGGACTAACTTCCTGTCGGACGAGATTGAGCAGAACCACCAACATCGCCTTCTCGAACTCCTCCTCGATTGCGTCGTCGGGCGGAGCATCCGCGGCAGGGATACTCCGCTCGCGGGCCAGGAAGTCGCCGCCTGCCGCGCGGAACCGCTCGGCAGCTCTCCCCCGGTGTTTTTCAACCTGATTTCGGACCACGGTACAGAGCCAATTGCGGAAGGAGCCTTTCTTCGGATCGTAGTGAAACACTTCCCGTTGTTTGAACATCGCCAGCATCACATCCTGCACGACCTCTTCGGAAGTGTGTTCGGAGCAGCCAAGGCGTCGCGCGAAAGCGAAGATCAGTCGCCAATAGCGGTTGAAAAACTCATCCCACGCCATGGGATCGCCGCCGTCGCGCAACCGCTCGAACATCGTGGCCCTGGTGGTACCCTCATCCCTGCCGTTCACAGCGGAATCCTGATAGTCTTCTCGAAAACCTTGTGCGTGCCGCGTCAGACTCTTCCGGCTGCCGGGAATACTCAGTAGCCGCACGTGCGGATCGCTTGACCGCGTACGACAACTTGCTATCTTAATCGGCTGTCAAGGAGCCGTCTATGGCCACCCGAATTGCCTGCTTGATGTTGTGCATGGCTACCCCGCCACAGGTGGAGTTCAGAGACTCGGCAACGACGACGCTTTACGTTCGCACGATCCCGCCGGGCGCCCATGTTCTCGTCAACGGCACCGCCGTCGGCGAGTCGAGCGCGATGATGGCGGTGTCACCCGGGCGATGCACGATTACGGTTGAGCTTGAGGGCTACCAACCGCAAACACACCGCGTCGAGGTCGTCGCGAAAGAGGTAACCCGAGTCGTATTGGAACTGCGAAGGACCGTGGATCGTGAGCCTCTCGGCCCACAGCCGCGCAAGGATACGGCCCCGGCCACAGTGACGTTGGAGAGTTGGACGACCGGCCCGAGCATACCCGATGTCGCATGGGGTGCTGCGGCGGTGCTTGGCGGGAAGTTCTACGTCGTGGGCGGGTCGTTGGAGCACGGCACCAACGTGCAGGTGTTCGATCCGGCAGACAATCGCTGGTCTCACGCGGCGGATTTGCCACGCGGAACGTTTTGCCAGGGCGTTGTCGCCTGCGACGGTCAACTCTACTGCCTCGGGGGTACCGTCGCCGAGGATAACAACTGGTGGGGACGGTCCCACGACGGCGCTTACCGGTACGACCCGATCGCCGACGCCTGGAGCATACTGCCCAAAATGCCTCACGCCCGCTCCGATTTTCTTACGTGCGTGGTGGGAGGCAAGATCTACTGCATCGGCGGAGCGAACCATTGGCCGAACACGACCGCTGCAGTCGACGTGTACGACCCGCGGACGAATGCCTGGTCCAGCCTGGCCGACATGCCGGCGGGGCGAGGGGATCCCAGAGGCGGAACCTACCGAGGCCGCATCGTCTCGGTTTACGGACTGATCAACGCGCAAACCACCGACCCGCGAATCTGGGAGTACGACACGGGCCGCGGAAGCTGGCTGCCCGCGGGCACGGCTTCGGATACGGGCTTCGGCGGATACGGAATGTTTCTGTTCAGCGACGACCAAGGCATGTATTTCGCCGGCGGTCGAACCGGGCGGCGGCACGAGACCTGGATCAGCGTTTTTCACCGCGACACTGGCAACGTCGAGTACTTGGCCAAGGCCCCCGCTAATCGGGCAGCAGCCGTGGCCGGCTTCGACCCGCTCAGCCGCACCATTTACCTGGCCGCCGGCGACGACCCCGCGGGGCGCGTGGGCACGTTCGAGTATGTTCAGGTCAACACGGAGCAAGGCGAGCAGCCGTTGCAGACCGGTGCCTCTCGTCCCGCCGATCGACGACCGGAGGCGCAGGCCGGCCGAGGGCGGCACACAGGGATTCACCGAGAAACCGCAGGACGTGAAACGCCTCGGCAAGCAAGTGAAACAGGATCTACCGGCAAGATCAATCCTGAAGAGTGAGATGCATCATGGTACGAACCATATCTTTATCCTGAAACTTGCCGTCATGGGTAAGACCGTTTCTGAAACGCGTCAGTTTCGGCAGCACGACAATGCAGGCCCAAAACGGCTCGTGCGAGGACTCACTTGATGCCACGAAAAAGAAGCTTGTGTTTGCGGCGTTTCGTCGAGAGCCCTACAGGCAAGGAGACTTTGCCGAGAACAGAGCACGCGATCCGCCCGCCGTCTGAGTGGTCTGGCGGATCTGCGGTATTCGTACCTCGGATTCCGCGTGGCGAGAGTTCCTTAAGAGCCCATTACGGACTCCGCTCAAGGGATGGGGGCGTCTTCGCCCGCCACGAGGTTCTGAGCTAGGTTTGAGGTGTCGGAAACGAAAGCAAGTCGGGAGAGAGGTGCCGCCATGCTGCAAAGGATCTATCGAGACCGTCGCGTCCGTCCCACACAAAACGATTCGGTTGCCGTCAAGGCGCGTGGCGACATCCGGCACCGGACCGATATGCCGTTGGGTTCGGTGGAGGAGTTGGAGCGGCCCATCGAGCGGTCGGAACGGCAGTCCGCCGACTGCCGCCGGTCTTCCGGTTTCACCCTTGTGGAACTCCTGGTCGTTATCGCCATCATCGGGATACTCGTGGCGATGTTGCTGCCCGCAGTGCAAGCGGCCCGCGAGGCGGCTCGCCGGATGCAGTGTAACAACAACTTGAAGCAACTGGGGCTCGCGCTGCACCTTTACCACTCGGCGTTCAATCTCTTCCCTCGTAATTACAACCCGTCCAACGGGAAGCCGGGGCGAGGCAGCATGCTGGTCCGGCTGCTGCCGTTCGTCGAGCAGAAAGCGCTCTATGACGGTGTCAACATGGCATCCGACGCGAGCTTCGAAGTAAGCTACGTGAATGGCAAGCCGGTGTATCAGTATGTGGTGGACACATTCATTTGTCCCTCAGAGCCGACCAGCCCGTTTACGGTCCAGGCGATCGAAGTCGAAGGAACGGCCCGGCAGTTGGTGCGTTGGGGATCTGCCAAAGGGCCGGTGGCGAGATCGAGCTATGCGCCCAGCATGGGCAATCAGTACATGCCCAACGACATCGTAACGTCATGCACGGCTTTTACCGACAACATCCTTGGCACGACCCCCAACATCACAGCCGCGCGGCACGGGAATACGAAGGATCCGAATCTTATCTCGGGGCCTTTCAGCCGTGAGACTTGGTCCGCTTCGTTGGCCCAAATACGCGATGGAACGAGCAACACGATTGCCATGGGTGAAGTCCGTCAGCACTGTGGAGAGTTGACGGCGCTTGGCTGGATGAACCACGACGGTGTATGGGTTGCCACCACCGGCCCGA
The DNA here is from genome assembly GCA_012728855.1 of Rhodopirellula sp. GTDB lineage: Bacteria > Planctomycetota > Planctomycetia > Pirellulales > Thermoguttaceae > JABWBD01. Next base: position 31,991 of record JAAYEH010000031.1, read on the forward strand.
TCAATTCTCCGACCTGCCCGGGCGAAGACGGAGTTCCGGGGGGCGGAGGGTCGGACTGCCAGGCGCTGGCGGCGTGGAATTTCTCACATTCGTTCCGATCGGCGCATCCCGGCGGCGCATCGTTTGTGCTGTGCGATGGGGCCGTGCGCTTCATCAGCGAAACGATCGACTATGTAACGTACCAGCGCCTGGGCGACCGCAGGGATGGGCAGGTTGTCGGCAGCTTCTAACGAAGAGAATCATTCGAGGCGCAAGTGATGGCGGCGACCGTGAAGTCGAAAAAGGATCCGCATTGGCCGCCCTTCTCTACGCTATTCCTGTCGAGTTGCCTGGCGGTTCTTGCCGGTTCGGGATGTCATAGCGGTCGGCCCGAGACGGTCGCGGTCACGGGCACGGTTACGTATCGCGGGCAGCCCGTTGAAGGTGCGACCGTCACCTTCTATGCCGACAAGAATCGGCCCGCCTACGGGACGACCGATGCCGCGGGTCGATTCCAACTCACGACGTTCAGCCCGAATGACGGCGTGGTGGCCGGCACGCACAAGGTGACCATCGTCAAGCTCAAGCCGGTTGCCGCCCGCAACGCACCCGGAGTGCTTTACGTCCGGGAGATCAAGAGCGATGATGGCAAGACGATGGCGATGCTCCTCGGCGGCTACCTGCCGGAACGGTATGGGAATCTACTGAAAACGCCGCTGACCGCCACGATCCATCCCCGCTCGACGCAGGAGCTTCAATTTGCCCTCGATGAAGGGTGAAATCTGCGTTGCCGAATCGAAACACGACCAGCGCATGTCCGTCCGGGACCGGGAGTTCCGCAGGGCCAGCCCATCGAAAATGTGTACGCCGTTGCCAGAAATCACCCGCATCGTCCGGATGTCGACGCGTACGTGGCGAACGCAGAACGGTACTCATAGCAAGGAGAATTGCCCGAAAAACCGATCGACACCCGCAGGTTCCACTGCAGCAGAAGCTCGGCCGCTTCCGGGCGGCCGACGAGTCTCTTGAGCGGGTCGTGGTAGAACATCGCTGGAGACACGAAGCAAGCATGCCCCGTCGAACGTTGCGGCCAATCGCTGAAATGAAAGCCGACCCCGTTTCTCGCGAAATCCGCGGTCAGGGCAAACCGTGGCGTCAATTCGACCACAATTGCGGGAAAGGGCGGAACATTACCGCGGTAGAACGGGCAGGGCGTGTTCGTCTGCCTTGCAGCGCGGGCAGGCGGCACAGAGTTCCTCGCCGTCCCAGCAATACGTGCAGAGCCGATCCTTGGGAACGCCGATCGCCGAGACCATGTCATCGAGCTTCTGGTATTTCAGCGTGGTGAGGCCCAGCCGCTGGCGAACGCGTTCCACCATCGCGGCATGGCGACTCGAGGCAGCATCCGCATATTGGGCGAGATGCTCTTCACTGTCGCCAAGTTCTCTGATGGCCCTGCGGCAGGCCAGGTCGAGCAGCGACTTGGAACGTGAGAAATTGAGGAATTTGCAGCCGTGGATCAAGGGAGGGCACGCCGGCCGCATGTGGATTTCTCTCGCGCCGCAGTCGTAGATCCTCTGGATCGTATCCCGCAACTGCGTCCCCCGGACGATCGAATCCTCGCAGAACAAAAGCCGCCTGCCGCGGATCAGCTCCCGGATCGGAATCAGCTTCATCCGCGCTACCAGATCCCGGGTCTTCTGATCTTGCGGCATGAAACTGCGAGGCCAGGTAGGCGTGTACTTCGTGAAAGGCCGCCCGTATGCAACCCGCGCTTCATTGGCGTAGCCAATCGCGTGACCCGTTCCCGAATCGGGGATTCCGGCCACCAGATCCACTTCCACGTCGTCGGCTCTGGCCAAGGCGGCGCCGCATCGGTTGCGGACCACCTCCACGTTGATTCCCTCGTAATTGGATGCGGGAAATCCATAATAGATCCAAAGAAAGGAGCACACCTGCATCGCCTCGCCCGGCTCCTGCACGGTTTCGGCGCCGTCGGCGGTGATCCGCACGATTTCGCTCGGCCCCAGTTCCCGCTCGATTTCGTAATCCAAATTCGGCAGGGCGCAACTCTCCATGGTGACTGCGCAAGCGCCCTTCTTGCGGCCGAGGATTAAGGGTGTGCGTCCCAGGCGGTCACGTGCGGCATAGATCGTTTGTTCCGCCAACAGGAGCAATGTGCAGGAACCATCCACGGCGTCTTGGGCGTGCCGGATACCGTCTTCGAAGGTCGATTCACGATTGATGAGCGTGGCGACCAGTTCGGTGGGATTGATCGCGCCACCGGCCATTTCGGAGAAGTGGGCGCCCCGGCGAAGCACGTTGTCCGCCAGCTCGTCGAGGTTCTCGATCCGCCCCACGGTGACCAGAGCGTAGGGGCCCAGGTGCGAGCCGATGATCAGCGGCTGGTCTTCGTAGTCGCTGATCACGCCAATTCCCAGCGAACCATGCATCTTGTCGAGGTCGCCCTCGAATTTGCTGCGAAACTGAGCGTTGGTGATGTCTTTAATGAACCGCATGAACCCACCGGAGTTCCGCACCGCCATTCCACCACGCACGGTCCCCAAATGGGAATGGTAATCCGTGCCATAGAATAGATCGGTGACACAATCCTGCTTTGAAGCAACCCCGTACAGTCCGCCCATGCAGATCCCTCCCGTGAAGAATGGATGAATGAGAAACGAGTCCGCCGCTGCGGTACTTCCATAGAGTGGTTGACGGGCGATCCGGCCTGCTCCACACCCCGGATCTTATTGGTAAGGAAAGAACGACGATATGTCAAGCAGAGGCGAACCTGCCAGGCATTGATCCGCGTTCGGCGCGGGATACATGGTCCGAAGTGTGCCATTCTGATTGTCGGCACCGGCAAATCTCACTTCACCGCTGGTCTCTACGCAGACCATGCATTTCCACGGATCAGCCTGTGCCGCAGGCACCCGGCGGCGCAACATGTCCCCTCTTCCCCCGAAAGCGCGTGGCCACCAAGGCTTCTCGGTTCTGAGAAATCAGCGATTGGGCGGCCGCACGCTGCCGGGTGGTAAGGGCGTCAAAAAAGGCAGAACAACTGCGGAAACGGCGCGCCGATGTCTGCCCCGACTGGAAGGCTGCCCGGCGCCATGTTACCCTGGGGAGACTGTTTCCCCTGTCACAGATCAACCCGCAATTGAGGTGAGAAACATGATTTGCAGCCGCAGTGTCGTCCAAACCCTTATTGCCGTTGTTGTGTTTTGCCTCGGGAACTCGCCGACCGTCTCTTCGGCCGCCGACCAGGCCGAAGAGGGCTTCGTCAGCCTTTTCGATGGCAAGACCCTCGATGGCTGGCATCTCATGAACGGCGCGAAGTTTGTTGTGGAGGACGGCGTCATCAAGCACGATGAGGGCCGCGGTTGGCTCCGCAGCGACAAGAAATATGCCGATTTCATTCTCCGCCTGGAATTGCGTTTCATGAAGCCCGGACAGGACGGCGGCGTTTTTCTGCGGGCCGTCGAGGGAGGCAAAGACTGGCCGGACCGGAAATACGAGGTGCAGTGTGAGAATAGTCCCCGCATGGCGATGATCTTTGGCGCCAACCATGACCTCAATGTCCCGTTGGCGCAGAAGGTGCTCAAGCCCGTCGGCGAGTGGAATGAATATGAGATCAAGATCGTTGGAGCAAGCATCGCCGTTCGCCTTAACGGCGAGCTGGTCGCCACCTCCAACTCCGCGGACGCGCTCACACGGGGTTATATCGGCCTGCAGGGAGAAAATGGATCTCACGAGTACCGCAATTTCCGGATTAAAGATCTCGGCAAGTAGGGGATCCCCAAGAGAATCTGTTTACCGCCTGCCTGCACACTGGGGATTGACAAGCCGGCGGAACGTGACCTGAGATCTCAACCGGGCTAAAGGGAGTCCGCACCACCCTGTCATCGCTCGTTCTGGCGGGCCGTCCCGTCGAAAGGTCATTCCAACGTCAGGACTATCCTGGAGGTGGGACGATGACCGTAAGAGTCTTCTGTCCTCATGCCGATTGCGGCCAGCGGTATCGGGTGGACGAGACCCAACTGGGCGCGTCCACCGTGTGCAAACGGTGCGGGCGGGAGTTCACCGTGAGTGCTTCTGCCGCTCCGGCTTCCGCCGCGTAGCCGAGATCGTTCGCGATCTTGCCGATGCCCTGGACTATGCGCATGACATGGGAGTCGTCCATCGAGACGTCAAGCCGGCCAACGTGATGATCGACGTCCGAGGACAGACGCTGTTGATGGATTTCGGGCTGGCGCACTTGGAAGGTTCCGGAGAAAGGCTGACGCAGGACGGCTCCGTGATGGGGACGCCGGCCTACATGGCCCCGGAACAGGCGGACGGTTCGTGCGGCGAGGTCGGACCGGCGAGTGACCAGTGCAGCCTGGGTGTGGTCTTGTACGAGCTTCTGAGCGGTCGGATTCCTTTTGACGGCCCGGCGGCAACGGTGATCTTCAACCACTTGCAGCAAGCGCCGGAGCCGCCGCGTCGCGCCAATCCCGTACGGTCGAAATGCTCACCCGACCGGATCGATCTTTAACAATCCGGATTTGGCTTACTTTTGCTTTAGTGGGCGCACCATGCACTCTGCGATTTTAGGCAGCATGGGATTGGTAGCAACGGGAGCCGGTGAGACGCTGCGGGCGATTTCGCCAGAAGCGAGCAAGCGTGGGGGTGTCGCTGAGGTGGTCGGCGA
>JAAYEH010000313.1 GCA_012728855.1 Rhodopirellula sp.
CGATCCGAACGGCTCGAGGCCGAGGCCGTCCGGGTCGAGATGGACGACGACCTCGGCCGGCCCGACCAGCGTTGCGCCCGGGACACCTTTGACGTAAGTAAGGAGCACCTGGCCGTCGGGCCCGACGGCGATGTCGCCGAAATTGCGATAGAAGCCGTCGGCGGAGAGTGGCGCGACGAGTGGCTGGCCGAATCCGCCGACGGCCCCCAGCCCATGCACCGGCGCCCCGGCCGCCATGATGATCTGGAATGGGTGTTGGCCGCGCTCCCAGGTCAGCCAGACACTCCCCTCCGTGCCGCCTTCACCAGGACCGACGGCAATCGAAGGCTGGTCGGCCCCGTCCACGTCGGTGAACGTGGCCAACAGCGTGAAATCCTGGCCGCCATTGGTCGAAAGCAGCACGACGACGTCGCGCTGGGGACTTGGTGTGAGATAGGTGAGGAACAGGTTGCCGTACTGATCGAACACCACTTTGGGGTCGCCGATCGAAGGGGGAAGTCCGTCGCTGCCATCCGCAATCGTGCCGGAAGTCCAAGTGACGCCGCCGTCCTCGCTCGTAGCGACCGGGATCCCGATCGGCCACTGGAAGTTCACGTGGACGCCGGCGGCGAACACGCGGTCGGGATTTGTCGGGTCGATGGCGATCGTGGCCTCGGCCTGCGAGCCCCGTTCTGCGTTGACGCTGCTGACCGGAGTGGCTGCGAGGTTGTGAACGTTGTCGTGTACTTCGATCCAGACCGGAAACGCCCCGGCATCTGCGAAGACATGGCTTCCGCTCACGGAGAACTCGGTGTTGGGTCCGCCGGGCTGAGTGATCGTGCCGGGGGATTCGGCGCCGTCCCCCCAATGGATCATCGCGGTGAAATCGCCGGGTCTCAGGCCGCCGTCCGGATGCGTGAACGTTGCGACCGTGCCGTCGAACGTCTCGCCTCGGATCGCATGGATTGCCCGCGGTCGAATCGCAACCGGAGGCACCCGGACGTCGATCACGCCGACGATGGACGTCGCGACTTCGAATTGCGACGGGTAGTAGTTCTCACCGCCCAGCGCACTGTTGTCCGACCAGACCGGGTAGAGCCGCCGGTTCAAGAATGCCATGGAAGGCGCTTCCCCAAATCCATTTGCCATGCCATACGCCGACAACGCTGGATCGAAGGCATCCATCGCACCAGCGTTCACCTGCTGCGGTTCCGAAAACGCTTGACCATCCGTGGTCGTAGCGACAAAGAAATCGGCGGCAGTCACGACCGTGCCGAGTGGGCCGCGCGTGCCGTACCATCCGACGGCAACGTTGCCGGTCTCGGGATCCAGCGCGATCGACGGCAGAAACATGCTCTGGAACTGGGCATCGAGCATGACGCGACTCGGGTCGCTCCAATCGACGCCCAGATCGTCCGTAAACGTCGTCAGGAGGGTCAGTTCCGGACCGCCGCCGGCGACGTCGTCGGCCATGTCCACATAGGCGGCGTACAGGCGGCCGCGATGCGGGCCGTCGCTCGTATCCCACGCGAGTGTCGCCCCGAGCGGCACCGGACTCTGTTGGGCGGGCGTCGTGAGTTCGCCGTTGGTGGTGCTCGTGTCCACGGTAGTTGGCATGGCGAACTCGCCCGTGCCGAGCCCGTCGAGATCGAAACTGGCAAGGAGTTGGGCCGTGCTCGCGCCGACCGGCACCGCTTGCCAGATGACCGCCACTTCGCCGTTGGGACCGATCGCGATATCGCTTGACGCGCCGTCGTTCGACCCGGACACCGTTTTCAAAGCAAAACTGCCCACATCGCCGACACCGCCAACCCCCGCGCCCGCCGCAAGGATGAGCCCATTGGCAAGATCCTCGAACGCAACCCAAATCTCGTGGTTGGCGGCGCCGAAGGCGAGCTTCGGGCTGCCGACCGCCGATGTTCCGGTGCCGCCCGTGCTGCCCGGCGGTACCAATTCCTGGAAAGCGGCTGCCTCGAACGTGGCGCCTCCGTCGGTGCTCCAGGCGACGACATTGTTGTTTCCTTCGACGCCCCGGTAAGCCAGGAACAGGTTGCCGAAATCGTCGAACAGCACGTCGGGGTCGCCCGCCGCCGGCGGCAGAACCTCATCGGCCGCATTGCCGATGACGCGCGGGGTCCAGGTCTGGCCGCCGTCGCGGCTCATGGCGGCGACGATGCCGCCGTCGCTGCCCGACGCCGCGTTGGCGACCCCTTGCTCGTCCGTCATCGCCGCAAACAAACGACTCGGATCGGTCGGATCAACGGCAATCGAGCCGCCCGTCTGGCTCATGTCGTTTCGTGAAACATTGATACTGCGGATCGGCGAAAGTTCCGGCGCCAAGTGATCCTCAACCTCGACGACCACCGGAAACGCCCCCGGTGTGTTGTAGACGTGCGTCCCGGAGACGAGGAAGGTTGGAATGCCCGAACTGGGACGCGAAACCGTACCGGCGGAGGTCGTTCCGTCGCCCCAGTGGATCGTCGCGGTAAAGTCGTCGGGACTTGCCGTGTGCCGGAAACTGTTGAAATTGGCGACGATGTCGTTGAATTCACGTCCCAGCGTTGCCCGCGAGCCGATTCCCGAAACCACACCCCGCTGCCCGATCGCCAGTACGACGGCGTCGGTTTCCAGACTGCCGATCCCGGGATCGCCGCCACCGAATGTCGTCTGCACGGCATTCAAAACGGGAAAGTCCGCCGTCGAGACGGCATTGCCGTTGATGTCATGCACTTTGCCTGCCGAATGAGCGGCGACGTGGATCGTCCCGTTCGGATCAACAGCCAGTCGGGCCTGGTAGTCGTGGCCGCTGCCGCCCAAGTAGGTCGAGAACTCCAGCCCGGTCAACGAGGCGTCGAACTTGGCCGCGATCAGGTCGTGGGCCACGATCGCAGAACCAAGCTCGTGGAAAATGGGCCCGTCGTTCCACGCCGGCTGGAGCGGGTTGGCCAGCGGCAAATCGGCTGAGTTCGTCGATCCAACCACGTACACACTGCCCGCAGCGTCTATCGCGACGTCGGTGAGGAAATCACCTCGGCTGCCTCCAAAATAGGTGGAGGACAGCAACTTCATAGTGGACACTTCCGGCGAAACGGTCAGGTCGAGCGCCGCGACAAAGGCATCGGTGGAGAATTCCGTATCGCCGATGCCCGAATCCGGAGTCGGCCTCGGCTGGAGCGGGTTCTGAACAGGAAAGTCGTCCGACTCCGTCGTACCGACGAGATAGACCAGCCCGGTTTGGTTCGGGCTGATCGCCAAAGCCCCGATCGTGTCGTTGTGCGCTCCGCCAAGGTAGGTAGCGCCAAGCAGGGCGGACGCGGTCGGATCGAGTTTGGCGATCCAAATGTCCGTCCGGTCAGGATTGACGGCGTTCTTCTCGGGCTGAAATGCGCCGGCCGTAACGGGCAGATCGTTGAGACTGGTGGTGGTGGCCACGTAAATGTTCCGCTCGTTATCCAGAGCGAGATCACCGACCGAGATCAGCAACGCTTCGGTGAACTCGACGGCACCGTTCGGCGCCACCTTCGTAATGTAGGGATCGAGCGCAACTCCGCCGCCGAACGTCTCTCGCAGCGCGGTGTACGCCGCATACGCTCCACCCGTGTCGTCGACAGCGAGATGAACGGCCGTGAAACTATAGGGCGCCAAGTGATCCGCGACGTCGAGCACCGGCGCAATCGTGTCGAACGTCGGTACCCCTACGTCCGAGAGCTTTGCAACGTGCAGGAAGCGCGGCCCGGGGAGCGGGAACCCGCTGACGGTTTGCGTCTCAAACGTCTCGAAGCTGACAAGCGGCAAGTCGTCGGGCCCGATCACCAGGTCGAAGCCCTTCGACTCGGCGAACCCTGTATCATCCCACTTCGGGGTCGGGCCGAGTATGGTCGAATAGGCGACCTGGCCCGAAGCGGTGAACTTGGTCACAAAGGCGCGCCCGACTTGCAAGTCCGGACCGCTGCTGCCGGGCAAGTTCGCCGAATACGTGGTTCCCGCCACGTACGTATTGCCATCGGAATCGGTGGCGATGCCGCCCGCGGTTTCATTGCGGCTGCCGCCCCAGTACGTTGAGTACCCGAGAACGGAGAGGAGTCTGCGATCTTCCAGTAGTTCGAGAACAAGGTCGCCATGCCTGGAAGGACACGTGCGCCGTCTCTGTGGTCTCCGATTCCTCGACTTGGTATCTTGCCAAAGCGCGCAAGCGAACGTCCGCAGCCAAGATCGTGTCGACATGC
>JAAYEH010000314.1 GCA_012728855.1 Rhodopirellula sp.
ATGCTGGCCAACCCGGTGGTCGACTTCGACAAGATTCTCCTGGTCGACATGCCCTATCCCGACGGAAAGGAATGGCGTCACGAAACGCGGCACCGGTTGGGCTACATGGCCGTGCCCGGCGGACGCCTGTTGATCCTCGAAGGGCTGTCGCCGCAAGGCCGTCTGGAGCAGCTTATGCCCCAGCCGCCTTTGCACGGATCCTTCTGGCGGCCGGACCTCTCCTTCGACGGCCGGCGGGTCGTCTTTTCCTTCAAGCCACATAACGAAAAGGCTTTCCATCTCTACGAGATCAACACCGACGGCACGGGCCTGGTGCAGTTGACCGACGGTATCTACGACGATCTGGACCCGATCTACCTGCCCGACGGCCATATCCTTTTTTCGACGACGCGCGGCCACACATACGTTCGCTGCATGCCGCCCACCAGCGCCTTCGTGTTGGCCCGCTGCGATCGCGACGGCAAGAACGTCTACCTCATTTCGCACAACAACGAGCCCGATTACCTGCCGTCGGTGATGCACGACGGACGAGTGATCTATACCCGCTGGGAATACACCGACAAGCCGCTCTGGCGGGCACAGGGGCTGTGGACCGTCAATCCCGACGGCACGCAGGCGAGCACATTCTGGGGCAACCAGACCGTCTGGCCCGATCTGCTCAAAGACGCCCGGAGCATTCCCGGCAGCCGCCGCGTGATGTTCACCGGAAGCGCCCACCACAACTGGTTCAGCGGCTCCATCGGTATCCTTGACCCCGACAAGGGCTACAACTTCCCCGATGGGCTGACCAAGGTCACCGCCGACGTCCCCTGGCCGGAGTCGGGCGACGGGCCGGTCGATCCGATCGAGTCGCCCGCCTATCACGCCGCCGGCTCGTATCCGGCCTACTACTCGCCCTATCCGCTTGGCGAGCGGGATTTTCTCGTCTCTGCCGAGCGAAACGGCAAGTTCCTGCTCTACCTGATGGACGTCGACGGCAACCGGGAACTGATCTACGAGGGCGCCAACAACGTCTTCCATGCGCAGCCGCTGAAATCCCGGCCGAAGCCGCCGGTGATTGCCGACCGCGTGGTGTGGCCCAGCCGGCAAGAGCGACTCGAACCCCAAGGCGGCGCCATCTACAGCGGCAACGTATACCACGGCGCGCCGGCGGAGCTGCGCGGCAAGGCCCGCCGGCTCCGCGTTCTTTCGATCGAGCACAAAACCTATACCTACTGGTACAAGCGGCCGTATCTCTCGACCGGGCCGGTGGTCTCCGCGGTGCAGTCGGAGGGCGTGAAGCGAATCCTGGGCACCGTTCCGATTAAAGCCGACGGATCGGTGGCCTTTCATGTCCCGCCCGGAAAGCCGCTGCACTTCCAACTGCTGGATGAAAACGGACGGGCCTTGCAGACGATGCGGAGTTTCGTGGGCGTGATGCCGGGCGAACGGCGGGGTTGTCTCGGATGCCATGAGTTGCACAGCACGGCGCCGCTCTACGACGTGAAGCCGGTGGCCCTGACCAAACCGCCGCAAGAGATCGCCGCGCCCCCCTGGTCCGACGACACAGTGAGCTACGCCCGCTACGTACAGCCGGTGCTGGACCGCTACTGCGGCAAGTGCCACCAGGGCGAAGGCGAAGGCCGCAAGACACTCGACCTCACCCAGCGGCCCGGCTTTCTCGATTTCTGCGAACCTTACCTCACCCTGATCGGCCGACCCACTTGGGGCGAGCCCTATCAGCCGCCGCCGAATCCGGTGGCCGGGTTCGGGATCGCTAATGTCCTCATGGTCGAGGCCTATTCCAAGACCGATCCGGTGGCCTATCAGACGCCGAAACCGATGACCCATCTTTCGTACAAGAGCCGACTCGTCGAGATCTGCAGCAGTGGAAAGCACAACGACGTCAAGGTCGACCCCGTTGACCTCCAGCGGGTCATCGCCTGGATCGATGCCGTCTGCCCTTATCTGGGCGATGACGAGATCCGCGAGATCGACGATCCGGTATTTCAAGGAATCGACTGGCTCTCGGTCCGCCCCCGCATCAAGACCGCCCCGACGATCGTCCGCCCCGGGCCGGTGGACTAGCAGTTGCCTGGTACGAACGTCTGATAGGAAGGCGTTGGACGCGAGAACGGCCATTGGGGAGGAGAACTGCCATGGCTTCCCTTTCTGCACTGGACTTCACCTACCATTACCCATTCGCTTCGGCCGTGGAACCGCAGGACGACGGGCTCGGCGTTCGCCTGGCGACCTGCGGGGCGAAGCGGGAGCATCCGCTGTTTTTCGATGGCTGCCTGCGGGAGCCCCGCGCCGTCGGCGACATGCTGCTTGTGCTCAGCCAGGTCGTGCGGACGCACCTTTTCCAGCCGCGGCGAAGAATCGGTTGTGGAAAAAAAGGTCAAGCTGCCGATCCGCTGGCTGAAGCCTGCCATGGGGAAAAGCACAAATTGTACATCGGCGCATACCGGTAGCGCCGACCGCCCGAGGCGGTCTTTTGAGGGATTCCGATCCCGACGGAGGTGTCCGGCATGAGCGATCTCTGTCGGTG
>JAAYEH010000032.1 GCA_012728855.1 Rhodopirellula sp.
CGCATCGCGTCGAGTTCGTAGCGGCGCTTCTCGCCCCGCACCAGGTTCGGTTCCACGCTGGGCAGGAGGAAGAACGCGCCGCCGGTCTCCATAGCGAGCCGCGACTGTTCATAGGGACCGTAACCACTGGGAAAGGCGTCCCAGCGACGGTGAAACCCGTCGGTCTGAATTTGCTCCACGAAGGCCGTCTCGGGCCCGCGGTCGATACGGAGCCAGTGCGGGCGGTTGGTCTGCGGATGCCGCCAACGGATGTAGGCGTAGGGATAGCCGAAGACCGCCTCGCGGCCGAGAATGTAGACGCGGCACTGGGCCGATTGAGCCTCCTTGATGGCGGCTTCCAGGAACTGCACGTTGTCGGTCTGCTCGCCGCTCTCGTCGGTTACCAGCACCATCGCGAGCCGCCGCTTCCCTTGTACCGCAAACTTGCGGAAGTGACTGATCGCGCGGCCGATCGCCTGACAGGTGATTTCCTTGCCCGTCTTGTCGTTCGGCACCGCGTCGATCGCTTCGCGGATCTTCTGCATGTCGGCGGTCGCCTTGGGCGTATGGATCATGAAGTCGGCCCCGAAACTGACCACGGAGGTCAACAGGTGCTCGCCCTTGGCGCGGTCGCTCAACCCCAACTCCTGATAGACCCGCTCGATGCGATCGCGGATCTGCTTCTGATCGTCTTTCATGCTCTCCGACTGGTCGAAAAGCCAGATGACCAGCACGTCGTCCTTGTAGAGCATTTGCAGCAGAGCCTGGGTGATTCGATCCATGGCCTGCGAGTAGTTGTCGACCACCGACCGCGCCTGCCCGTGGGTGCCGGTGGGCACTTCCTGAATCAGTCCGTGGTCCCCGGCTACTGAAGCCAACAGACTGCTGATGTCCACGTCGTTGATCGGCAATCCGGCAACCGCGTCGGTCTGAGTGACCTGCTCGATCTTCGTGTCCGAAACCGCAGCCGCGGCCACCGTCGGGGCGCTGGACGGGCCAAAGATCATCTCCGTGGCCGCCTCAAGCTGCTCATCGAGTTCCTCGGTTTCCAGATCCTGCACTTCCTCGTCGCTCCTTACCACCAGCGGGGGAATGAACGTCGTGGCCGTTTCCGGCAGGGCCCAGAGACCGAGAAGCACGATGATCACGACATGAATCGTCGTGGAAAACAGGAACGAGGCAGCGCTGCGTTTGACGTTGCGGGAGACCAGGTGCTCCTCTTCCGAAAGGGCAACGGCCGGTACACTCTCCACCTTCTTCTTCGCAGCCCGCTTGGCTGCCGGTTTCGCCCCGGCTGTGGCGGCAGTGTCCTTCGCCTTTTCGGCACCGGCCGCGGGCTCTTTCGCGTCTTCGGCCGCGGCTGGCGTTTTTTCTTCCTCGTCGGCACCGGCCGGTTTCGCGTCGGCGTCGGTCGGCGTTTCCGCGGCCTCCGAGGGCGTCTTTGCCTCCGCTTCGACCGGACTTGCCGATACGGCTTCGTCCGCGCCGGATGCAGTTTTCTCGTCAGATGGCACGGCTTGATCGCCGCCGTCGCCGTCGGCCGGCAGCGCGGTTGCCGCTTCCTCGGCAACAGCCTCTTCTGCGGCCTCTTCCGCTGGGACCGGATCAACGGGATTCGTGTCGTCCTTCGGCATGGTTTCAGCACCCGCTATCTGGACAAAGTGATATTGCTTGGAAGAATAATGCTCGGCAGGCAATCGCCACAGAGGACTTCGGAAACGCGTGAATACCGATCCGCGAGCCCTGCGGCTTGGGGGCAGCCTTTAGAATCAGGTTATCAGGTTTTTTTGCGACAAGCAAGTTCCCGCCGGGAGAATTATCAGCATCCCGCGAGGCTGCGGCGGAGTTGGCCGCAGGCGGCCTCGATCCGGTCGCCCTTCCGATACCGAACCTGCACAGTGAGCCCCGTCTGCCGCAGGATGGCGACGAAACGAGCCGTCGCCTCGGGCGTGGGCGTGCCGTAGGGGAGGCCGGCGACAGGATTGTAGGGGATAAGATTCACCAGGGCAGGGCGGCCTTTCAGGATCGCGGCGAGCCGGCGCGCGTGCTCGGCATGGTCGTTCAGTGCGTCCAGGAGCACGTACTCGTAGGTCACTCGGCGGCCGGTCGCCGTGAAGTAGTCGTCGGCCGCCGCCAGGATCGCCTCGATGCCGATTTTGCGATTCGTCGGCACGAGCCGGTTCCGCAGTTCGTCGTCCGGGGCGTGCAGGGAAACCGCCAAGTGATACTGGCAGTCCTGGGCGGCCAATCGGCGAATGGCCGCAGGTAAACCGACGGTGGAAATGGTGATGCGACGGGCACTGATGCCCAGCCCCGCGGGGCTACTAGCCAAGTCGAGCGCTGGCAGCAAGCGGTCGAGATTCGCCAGCGGCTCCCCCATTCCCATCACGACCACATGGCTCAACCGCTCGCTTTCCGCCAAGAGACGTCGGAGCTGCAAAATCTCTTCGAGGATTTCCCCCGTGGTGAGATTGCGAACCACTCCCTCCAGCCCGCTGGCACAGAAGACACACCCCATGGCGCAGCCCACCTGGGTGCTGATGCAAACGGTGCAATGCCGCCGGTCGTCGCGAAGTAGAACGCATTCGATCCGCTGGCCGTCGGCCAGTTCGAGGAGCAGTTTCTGCGTCTGATCATCCGATCGACGGCACTCGACCACGCGCGAGGTCCAGATATGGAATTCGTCGGCCAGACGAGATCGCAGGGCCTTGGGCAGATCGGTCATCTCGTCGAAACCGCTCGCCCCGCGCTGGAAGAGCCAGCGTCGAACCTGCGCAGCGCGATACAACGGTCCGCCGGCTTCGGCAAACCAAGCTTGGAATTGATCGGTACTCTGCTCCAAGAGATGTCGCACGGCGAGCCCCGTCGACGGTTCAAATTCGCGACAAGCCAAGGCGACCGTCACTTGCCCCGAGCTTCGTGCCACTCGCCGCGCAGCCAGCGAACCAACATCTCAATCTGCTCGGCCGTGAGGATGTTCTCCGCGGGTTTGTCGGCGCTTTCGGCATAGGCGGGCATGCGGTCGTTCTCGTCACCGTAGAACCGCTCGTGGGCCGGATTGCCGATCATCCCGGTGAGCCATGCGTGGGAACCGTAGCCGGTGAGATCCGGCGCGCTGCCGAGATCTCCCGAACCGTGAAACTTGTGGCAGTCGGTGCAGCCGAAATCCTCGAAGAGAAAAACCGTCTCCTCGTCGGCCTCCTCGCCGGGATTCCGTTCGGATTCAGC
>JAAYEH010000315.1 GCA_012728855.1 Rhodopirellula sp.
GCGTGGATTACTCCTCGCAAGTGTAAGAGGCCGGATGCCTGCGTGCAACCGCCGGGAGAAGGTGCGGGGGAGGCTACTGAAGGCTGTCGAAGAATCGCTTCCAGTGTACCGGCACGTCGTTCTTCTGAGTCGGCCCCGGCGTGCTGCGGCCATCGCCGACGATCCGTTCCATCCGCTCCGTCATCTGCCGTACCATCTCCGGACGATCCGCATACAGGTTCTTCGTTTCCCCGATGTCGTCGGCAAGGTTATACAGTTGAGCCGGACGGCCGTCCGGCTCGGTGGCAGACATCTTGCTCCAGGCGCCGCCGCCGGTCGGCCCGAAGAGCATTTTCCACAAGCCGATGCGTAAGGCCGGCAGGCCGCTCGAACCGTGGCTGACGGCATGGTCGCGCACTGGCTCTCGCGCTCCGCGCAACAGCGGCAGCAGGCTGAAACTGTCCTCACCGGCGTTGGCCGGCAACTTCACTCCTTGGATATCCGCCACGGTTGCTAGCACGTCGGCCTGGTGAACGAGCTGGTCGCAAACGGCCCCCGCCTCGACCACGCCGGGCCAACGGGCGATGAACGCCACCCGATGCCCGCCTTCCCAGGCATCTCCCTTATAGCCGCGAAGTGGCCCGCTGGGATAGTGCCCGCGGGCTTCCAACTCCTTCGCGCCGACGTAGGGTGCGAAACCGTTGTCGCTGGTAAAGAGAACGAGCGTTTTGTCTTCAACGCCATTTTCGCGGAGTGCCAGGAGGACTCGGCCCACCACGTCGTCGGTTTCCATCACCAGATCGGCGACGGCGCTGTCCAGCCCGCTTTTGCCGCGCCATGGTTCGTTGACGGCCAGCGGCGTGTGCGGCGACGTCAGGGGCAAATAGAGAAAGAACGGCTTTCCCGACTTGGCGCGCCGCCCGATGTAATCGCGCGCCCGCTCCGCCAGTGCCGGCAGGATTTTTTCCAGTTCCCAGTCGGCCAGCGCCGGTCCCGGCAGGCTGGCCAGATGGTTCCGAAGCAACTCCTTCGGCAGCAGCGTGGTGGGAATGCCAAGAGTGCGGTCGTTCTCGATGAAGCAGTACGGCGGCCAGTTGGGGACATCGGTGCCGAAATACTCGTCGAAACCGCGCGTGGTCGGCCCGCCTCCGATGGGACGACCGTAGACCGCCTTCCATGCTTCGCGATGGGCGGCGGTGGCTTCCATCGGTTTATTGCGCGGCGGAGCAAAGAGTTCTCGCTGGCCGGACGGGATATTCCACTCCCAGCCCAGATGCCACTTGCCGATACACGCCGTATGGTAGCCCTGCTGCCGCAGCATGCCCGCCACCGTCAGCCGCTCGGCGGCAATCAGCGGCCCCTCCATATACCCAACGATTCCCGCTTGCAAGCGGCTCCGCCAGTGATAACGCCCGGTGAGCAGCGTGTACCTCGACGGCGAACAGACTCCCGAACTGGAATGGGCGTCGGTGAACCGCATCCCTTCCGACGCGAGCCGATCGATATGGGGCGTGGCGATCTTGCCTCGTTCGGGGTTGTAACTCCGCACGTCTCCGTATCCAAGGTCGTCGGCAAGTATAAGTACGATGTTTGGTACACTCGAAACATCGGCAGATATGCCGTATTTTCCAGAATGGATTGACAAAACTGCCGTGCAGACGATAAGTATAAATGTAGCAATTCTACGCAGCAATGGACCTAGTAAATTTGCAGGAGTGCGCTTTACCTCTGTGGATCGACGCTCCATGACTACTCCCCCGGCGAGTCTTGTGGTCTGTGGACGGGTTCCCGGCAACCGGAACCTGCCCCAGTATCCGTGCCCAGAGGCTCTGGGTCAACGAAACGCGATCCTTCACTTGAGCCAACGAGGGAGGCGATCGGATGGGAAGAAGACGAAAGCAACGCCGACAGCCGCACGGCTCGGCATGGCATTGGAAACAGACCGACGGCTGGTATTACACGCAGCCGGGCACGAGAAAACGCGTTGCCCTGTTCGAGGAGGATGGCCAGCGCATCCACGGGAAAGACAACCGGGAAACCGCCGAGTTGGCGCTGGCGCGAAAGAAGCTGTCCTGGGAAGAGAACTCTCCGGAGGCGGCGGGCGGCAGCGGAGAGTGGCCGGTCGCGCGGGTCTGTTCCCATTACATTCAGTACTGCGAAAGCGGGTTTTCCAAGGGCGCGATCAGCAAAGGGCACCGGGACAGTGCGGTCAACCGGCTCAACGACCTGTGCAAGTTCTGCGGAGCCCTGCCGGTCGCGCAGCTGAAGAAGAGCCATATCCAGCAGTGGCTGGAGAGCCACACGGGCTGGCGCAGCTCGGAAACCCACCGTAGCGTGATCGCGGTCGTCCTGGCTGCTTTCAACCAAGCCGCGGAGATGCACGGAATCGTGAATCCTCTGAAGGGCCTGAAGAAGCCACGCCCGAAACCTCGGCTTCACTCCTTTGATGCGGAGGATGAGAAGGCGATCTACGGTGCTACCGAGCCATGCTTCGGCAATTTCCTGTACGCGGCAATCCATACCGGATTGCGTCCGTTCTGTGAACTGGCCAAGATCACGGCCGACGAGGTGGAAGAGAGCCAGCGGGGGATGATGTGGAGAGTGTACTCCACGAGAACGAAGAAGACCCGCAAGATTCCGGTGCGGTTCGAGGTGGCTGAGATGACTCGCAAGCTGATGAAGACTGCCCCCCGAGGTTCAGGGATTACCCTGTTCCGGAACAGCAAAGGCAAGCCCTGGAAGCCGACGGCTGGGGTCGTTCGCTTCCTCACGATCAAGAAGAAGCTGAGCTGGGACAATCCGAACCCAATTCGAGGAGAACAAGATGGATCGGCAACCATCCAAAGGTCAATCAATCCGATCGCTGATTCAACGACTGCTGGGGAGCGTCGCGGCGATTTGTGTCGCCGCGGTCGCTCAGGCCGGCGACGCGTCAAGACTGCCCGACAGCAAACCTTTGGATTGGGAGGGCGAACTGGCCGATCGCATGATGGATGGGCTGCACCGGTTCATCGAACGGAAGATTGATGAATCAGTCGGCGGCCGCTCTGCGCGATGGCAGCGGGATTGCACTTCCGAGGAGACCTATCTCCGCTCGACCCGGCCCAACCGCGATCGCCTGGAGAAAATCCTCGGCCTCGTCGAGCCTCGCGTGGCGCCGCGCATGGAGCGATTCGGCGACGATCGGCAGCCGGCGCTGGTCGGCCAAACCGGAACCTATCGCATCTGGCAGGTCCGCTGGCCGGCTCTGCCCGGGATTTGGGGCGAAGGGCTCTTGCTTGAGCCGAAAACGAGTCCTACCGCGATGGTCGTCGCACTGCCCGACGCCGACCAGACTCCCGAGCAACTGGCCGGACTGGCTCAGGGTATCCATCCGGAATCGCAGTTCGCACGCCGCCTGGCGGCCGCGGGTGTTCTGGTCGTGGTGCCCGCTCTGGTCGACCGCGGCGACCGCTGGTCGGGCCACCCGGACGTCGCCTGGACCAATCAGCCGCACCGCGAGTGGATTCACCGCCAGGCCTACATGATGGGCCGTCACATCATCGGCTACGAAGTGGAGCAGGTGCGGGCAGCGGTCGACTGGTTCCGGCAGTCGGCCCGAGAAAAACTGAAGATCGGGGTAATCGGTTACGGCGAAGGGGGCTTGCTGGGGTTCTATGCCGCCGCCGTCGATCCGCGAATCGACGCTTGCCTGGTAAGCGGCTATTTCGATTCTCGGCAGAAGACGTGGGCCGAACCTCTGTACCGCAATGTCTGGGGTCTGCTGACGGAGTTTGGGGATGCCGAGATCGCCACACTGATTGCGCCGCGTGATCTGGTGGTGGAATATAGCGCAGGGCCGCCGGTCGCCGGTCCGCCTGCGGCACGTAAGGGGCGGCGCGGCGGTGCCGCCGTCGGCCGGATCGAAACCCCCGGCTATGCATCGGTCGCCGGGGAATTCGAGCGGATCGGCAGCCTGTTGCCTTCCGGATTTCAATCGCGTCATCTTGTGGTCGGCCCCGGGGAAAGCGCGGTCGGCCCCGGTTCGCCCCAGGCGATCGCAAAGTTCGGAGAATTGCTCGGAGTCGCGCCGGTCTCGTTGGCGCCTACGGCTTCCGACACGCTGCCGGTCGACGCGAGGCAGGGATTCCAGACGGACGAACGGCAAGAGCGGCTGGTGAAGCAGTTGGAGCGGCACGTGCAGGATCTCGTGCGAGCCTCGGATCGAGCGCGAGAGAAATTCTTCCTCTCCAACACCGCGGAATGGTACGCGGGGCGCCGCCGTCAGTGGACGACACAGAAAACAGTCGACACATTCCCCTCGGAGCCGTTCGTTGCGAAAGCGCGGCCGATGAAGCAGTATTTCTGGGAGGAAGTGCTCGGCAAGCTTCACGACCCGCCGCTCGCCCCCAATCCGCGTTCCCGCCGGATCTACGATCAGCCGAAGTGGACCGGATACGAAGTGGTGCTCGACGTATTTCCCGACGTGTTTGCCTGGGGCATCCTGCTGATACCCAAGGATCTCAAGGCGGGCGAGCGCCGGCCGGTGGTCGTATGCCAGCATGGGCGCGGCGGAGTGCCGGCTCAGACGATCACACGCGACGAAAAGGCCTATTTCGGCGTGTCTGCCGCGTTGGCCGACCGGGGTTTCATTGTCTTCGCGCCGCATAACCCCTACCGCGGGGAAGATCGCTATCGCATCCTCAGCCGGAAGGCCAACACAGTCAAAGCCTCGCTCTTTTCCTTCATCCTGGCTCAGCACGACCAGATCCTCAAGTGGCTCGGCTCACTCCCGTCGGTCGATCCGGCGCGGATCGGTTTTTACGGATGCAGCTACGGCGGCGAGACCGCCGTCCGTGTGCCGCCGCTCTTGGACGGCTACGCCCTTTCGATCTGTTCTTCGGATTTCAATGATTGGACGCGGAAGGTCGCTTCCACCGACAGCCATTTCAGCTTCATGTTCACGGAAGAATGGGAGATGCCCTATTTCAACCTGGGCAGCACGTTCAGCTACGCGGAAATGGCCTACCTCATGGTCCCTCGCCCTTTTATGGTCGAACGTGGCCATTGCGACAGTGTCGCGCCGGACGAATGGGTGGCGTACGAGTATGCCAAGGTCCGCTGGATGTACGACATGCTCGGCCTTGGCGACCGGACCGAAATCGAGTTCTATACGGGCGGTCATTGCTTCCACTGCGGGCAGGCGTTGGAGTTCCTCGAGAAACACTTGAACTGGAAAGCCAATCCCTAGTGGTTCGAAACTGCCTAGAGCCTATCCCAGAACCGTCGGGGACCGGCTCATTTTGCGGAGTCTTCGGAGAACCGCAGGAGCAATTCCTGCCGCCCTGTCTTACCATTCGACACCAGAGCCAGCCGTTTGCTCCGCAACTTCAATAGATAGCCCGGCGCGGTGGTCGATTCGATCTGGCTGGGGACGGCGGAGGAAACGAGGGCCGCAAAGCCGCCGCAAGATTCCACCGTGGCGCAAGAAAGTACGTCGTCACGCATGGTAGGCCCCGAGGATGCGGGCCTATGGTAGTTGCAGTGCCGCGGTCGTTCCATGCCTCGTGCTGGATGTCGCTTGCTCTGCGGAACACGAGGTTCACGGATGGGCCCCCATGTCCTCCCGGCCGATCTGCTGACGCGTAAGCAGGCCGCCGACTTTCCATCGAACTGCTCGACGGTGAGAGTCAGGGCTTCCCGGTACTCAGAATTCTCCGTGATGTCAGGGTTTTCCCGGAGAGGGTGCCTCCCTGGGCACCAGTCGGATTCCCGTTCCTTCCCAGCGGGCCGCCAATTCCTCGGCTTTCCAGAAGCTGCGCCCAAAACCCGGGTCGCCTACGTCCAGAGTCCCAGTGTCGGTGAAGCCGTAGATGACTACCGTGTGCCCCACCCGCGACAACCAAGGCAAGGCGGCTCGGCTCGGTTCTTCCTGCTTCCGAAGCAGCCCCAGGACAGGCCATTGGTCGCATCGGCGCAAGTCGTCGAGGGTTCCCGAGACGACTTCGACCCGCCACGAGGTGCCGCGAGTTTTTAACCTCAGCCCCCGGTAGATCCCCAGTGGGGCTGTGCCCGTGCCACCGGTCAGACACAACTCGGTCATCTCGCGCTCCGTCGCCTGGATGCCGCAGTCGTAAAGCAAGGAGACAGCGCTGCAAGGGCCGCAAGTGGCCGGGCTGGTCTGCATGCACACGCCGTTGCTGGACCAGGGACCGTCGAGCGCTGGGGATCTTCGGAGAAGATCCGCCCCTACCGTCGACCAGGCGGCCACCAGAAGCAGAACCGCCAAGTTGGCTCGCGCGAGGGGCCAACCCGATCGTTCTCCCACGGCGACTCCCGCCAGCAGGGCAGCCCCCAACGGGATCCAGTTGCCTAGGACGATCACGTTGGAAACGCGAAGGAATACCGCCAGGACCAGCTTTCCGTGAACCGCCATCGCGAAGCACACGGTCAGGACCAGCACAAGCGAAGCGGTGCAGTTCGCGAATCGACGGGATCTCCGCCGCGCAATGTAAAGCCCCAGCCGGAAGAACTCCAGCGATAGAAGCGCGAGAATCACCACTCCCGCCGCAAGATCGCCCATCGCAGTCTGCTCCTCTCTCACGCGCGCCGTGCCCGCAACCCAACGCAGCTCGACTCTCCGAGTCGGGTCGATCGGATTCATCGATGCTTCCCGACTCGGCGAGTCAGGCTACAAGGATGCATGCACGGCGAGCATCCTACGCATTAAGAGGCGAATGTGCCTCGACGAACAAGCTGGCCAACGTGCCTCGCGCCGTCGTGCGGGCCGGTACGCGGTGGGTCGAACCGGCAAACGTAGCGGACCGAGAGGACTGGAGCCGCCCGGAATCGATTCTCAAACACCAGCCTTGCCTTCGGAAAGACTCCCAGGGAAACGGGGCCGTCCACGGTGGCCGCTTCGACAAAACCATCGTGCGCGCGGTAACGCAGCAGGCCTCGCGGTGCATATAGGGCGCTCATGTGCTCGGTGTAGAGTTGGAGAGGACCTCCGGAAAGCTCCACGTCCACGCATCGCTGCGCGTCGTGTTCGCCGAAGGCCGCGACCTGCGCCTCGCCGCGACCAACTGCGTGCCAGGGAAGCGCCAGAAATCCGGTCAGGCACGATCCATCGATTGGTCCAGTACCGGGGCAGTTCGAAGGTTCCTCCAAGAACGGGTACCAATCGGCCAGTGCGGCGAACGAGAAGAGAAGATCGCGTTCGGTTGCCGTCAACGCGCAGCCGACCGGCTGAATCCACTGGACGCCCTCTCCGGCCGCTTCGCTGATGCGAACGCTCTTTCCGGACAGGCTGTCGACTTCCAGGGAGGCCCGCGACGACGGACAGGCAATCACCTCTTCGACACCGGCTGCGAGGATGGCCTCGGCGACCCGGCGGACCGGCACTGCGGCGGACCGCCGGCCGGTACCGTCCAGGTCCAGGCCGGCAAGCGCCGCGGTGCCGCTTGAGCCCAGGTCCAGCGCGATGTTTTCCACCGCCGTGCGGAGCTTGGCCGTTTTCACGTTGCCGAACTGAAGGGTTGAGACGATGCGGCGGCCGTCGTTTGCCTCGATCGTCCGCCGCAGTTGCGCCTCGAAAAGCACCGCCAGGTACGGCCGTCGCGGCGCATCGGAGTCAGTCTGGTGGAGATGCGCCGTAAAACCGCCCTTGAGCAACACGTCGTATCTCGCGCCTGCCGGCCGGACCTGCACGACCCGCTTCCGATCGTTCCACAGACCCGTCATCGCGGTCTGCTCCGACGGTTGCGGACGAGCTAGCTGGCCATCCAGCACGCGAGGAACAAGTTCCCAGGGGACATTCGATTCGTGATCGACTAAACCGGCACGGTCGGTCCGCGCGCGGCAGAGGATGCCTGCGAAGACGAATATCCAGGGCAGCACGTGAAGTCCTGCCGCGAGAATATGCCGTGCCAGGATTCCGCCGCGCGAAGTGCGGCTGGTGTTGCGGGCTTGTCGGTCTTCCGCCTCGCCCAGGGGGCGCGGGCGAAGCCGCAATCTCGCTGTGGGCTCTGCGGTCTCGAGCATGACGGTCTCCCAGTAGTGAGCAGCTATGCGCTGCGAGCCATCGGCAGGTTGGTGGGCAGCCGTGTGGCGCTGATCCAATAAGTAGCAACGAGCTCGAGCGACCGCTTCAAATCGTCGAACCTAGCTGATTTGAGGACATAGCTGTTTGCTCCGCCATCGTAAGCTCGGTCGATGTCTTCTTGATCGTTGCCTGTGCTGAAAACAACAACTGGGATTCTTCGGAGAATAGGAGTAGCCTTCAACTCGGCCAGAAACTCGAAGCCATCCATTTTCGGCATATTCAGATCGAGCAAGATCAGGTCGGGAAGCGATTCTCCACTGCTCCGGAGTCGCCGCCTCAACAACGCTATCGCTTCCAAGCCGTCTCTCGCAACCGCCAGCAGATCAAGTTGTGGCAAGTCCGCGACGACAGCCTGCACAACGCAGATCTGAACAGTGTCGTCCTCCACGAGAAGGACTTTCACGGATTGTGGCAAAGCGTTCTCGACAAACACGGGGCCCTCCTCGATTCGGCACAGGTGGGTTGCAGAGACCGACACGTCCTTTGTCGGATGCTGCTTGGCCAAGTGGTGGGTGGAAAAGCTAGGTGCGTCGGTGGGTATTAACAGGCGGGACAAGTATTATAACATGCGTCCATGCATTGGTCTAGCTCGGCTGGCAGCGTCGGGGACGACGGGGCGCACCTTGCACTTCGCGCGGTGACGGACTTTGTGTTATCAAGAGGGGGGTAAGTCTGGGCCGTGGGATTCGGCTCATTGAGAAGATACGCAATGGAGGAGGCCAGGGATGGCAACCATCA
>JAAYEH010000316.1 GCA_012728855.1 Rhodopirellula sp.
ATCTGTTGCGGAAGGTATTCGGCGAACGTGGGGCAGGTTTCTAACCTGCCAATATCGAGGCAGATTGGAAATCTGCCCCACGGTGCGAAGCCGTCCGGCTGACTTTCCGCAACAGATACTAATTCGACTTTATCAGTTGGGTGCCACTGCCGGCTTGTCCAGCAGTGCCGGAAACACGGTTGGACAAGCCAACCGCGGCGCCCGTAAACTCAATTTGTGCAGAGCAGTAGGTGTGGCCCGATGAAAATGAGGACAGACACCGCAATATGTAGCGTTTTCAGTAGTTCGAAATCAGAACTAATTGCGGAGCCTGTCCCCGTTTTCATCATACCAGGGTAGGCGCGCATGCAATCGTATGAAGGCCATTTGCTGGTCGCTTCGCCGCAGTTGCTCGACCCGAACTTCGCCAAATCGCTCGTGTTCCTGATCGAACACAACGAAGATGGCGCGTTCGGGATGATCGTCAACCGGCCGATTAGCAAGACCGTGCAAGACCTCTGGCGCGAGGTCGGCAGCGAGCCGTGCAGCAGCCGCCGGCCGGTCTATTTGGGCGGCCCCGTCCCCGGTCCATTGCTCTCGCTACACGCCAATTCTTCGTTGTCCGAAATGGAGCCAATAACCGGAGTTTACTTCTCGGCCAGAAAGCCGAACCTCGACCGTCTGGTTCTCGACGAGACCTCGGCTCAGAAAGTATTTCTCGGTCATTCCGGCTGGGGGGCGGGCCAATTGGAACAGGAACTCGACGCCGGGGCTTGGCGGACCATTCCCGCCACGGCCGAACTCATCTTCTCCACGGACGAGGAGCTCTGGGATTCGGTCTTTCGGCAACTCGGCCGCGAGTTGCTCAAGTCGATGTTGAACCTGAAAGACCTGCCGTCCGATCCGTCAACGAACTAAGTTTCCGCAGCAAGATTATTTGATTATCAAGGAAAGCGGTTATAATCGCAGGTAAAGGAGTGCTCCATGCGGATACGCCTCGGTTTGATTGGATTGGGAGATTATTGGGCCGCGCGGCACGCGCCCGCGCTAAGGGCGCTGGCCGACCGGTTCGAGGTCCGCGCAATATGCGATCAGGTGCGGCATCGCGCCGAGAAAGCGGCCGGAGAATTTCACGCCGAGGCCGTCGACGGCTATCACGTATTAGTCCAGCGGGAGGACATCGACGCGGTGCTGGTTCTCTCTCCCCATTGGTTTGGTAAGTTGCCGATCCTTGCGGCATGCGATTCGGGGAAGGCCGTGTATTGCGCCGTGGGGCTGGAGCTTTCGCCGGTCGAAACCCAGGAGATCAAGCAACGCGTCGACGAGGCGGGCATCGCCTTCGTCGCCGAGTTCCCCCGCCGCCACGCGCCCGCCACCTTGCGGCTGAAAGAACTGATTGCCACGCTACTCGGGCGGCCAAGGTTGATGTTCTGCCATCAGCGCGCGGTAGTCGAGGAACCGTCGCCGGACAAGAACCACAAAGGACAAAACAACACGTTTTTCAGACACCTCATCGGCCAGATCGATTGGTGCCGATACGTGATGGATCAGCGGCCGACTTCAGTGATCGGCATAATGCATTCATCCGACGGCGGCGGCGGCAGTGCTGAAGATTATCGGATGTTGAACCTCGATTTTTCGGAGGGTGGGAACCCCGGTTCCGGACCAACCGCACAGATCAGTTGCGGGCGCTACGTGCCGGCCGACTGGGAGGAGGCGATTTCCTACCGGCTGCTCCCCGCCCTGCAGGTGTCTTGCGAAAAGGGGATTGCCTTCATCGATTTACCGGCGTCGCTGGTTTGGTTCAACGAGGCGGGGCGCCATCAGGAATCGCTCGACAGCGAACGGCCGCTGGGAGAAGCGTTGCTTACCCACTTCCATCGCTCCATCACCAGTTTGGTTCGCCGCAGCGGCGACATCGAGGACGCTTATTTGGCGATGCGCGTGGTTCAAGCGGCCGTAGAAAGCCACAAGGAAGGGCGGCGCATCGAGTTGTAGCAAGCAGAAAGCGGAGAGTTTCATGGGCGAGTTTTCCAAGTTCGAGCAGTGCGCGATCGCCTCCGGTTTGCTGGCGCAGGAGCAGATCGACTCGGCCCGGGCAAGCGTGCGCTGGTCGGACGTGGACGAGCCGGACCCGAGCGGTCCGCCCAGCGACAGCCGGCTCGCCGACCGGTTGGTGGAAATGAAACTGCTGAACGCCTGGCAAGCGAAGCAATTGCTCGACGGACGAACCAAGTTCAACCTGGGTCCGTATCAGATAATCGACTCGATCGGCCAGGGGGCGATGGGTCAGGTATTCAAGGCGCGGCACGGCAAGATCGGGCTGGTCGTGGCCGTAAAAGTTCTACCCCACGACAAGGCAACGCCGGAAGCGGTGGACAATTTCACCCGCGAAATCCGCGCGCTCGCCCGCCTCGACCATCCCAAGCTCGTCGCCGCCGTCGACGCCGGCCAAGACGGAAGCGTTTGGTTTCTGGTGACGGAGTACATTCCCGGCATGGACCTGAGAAAGCTCGTCCGCGAGAACGGGCCGCTCGAGATGACCGTCGCCGCCTCGATTATTTCCCAGGTTGCCGAAGGGCTGGAATACGCGCACTCGCAGGGAATCATCCATCGCGACGTTAAACCGGGAAACGTGCTGGTCTCGCCGGAAGGGGAGGCGAAGCTTTCCGATCTCGGTTTCGCCAGCTCGATCAAGGAAGGCGTGGAGAACGATCCCCGCTACGGAAAGATCGTGGGCACGGCCGACTATCTCTCGCCGGACCAGGTCCGCGATCCCTGGAATCCGACCACGGGGTGGGACATCTACTCGCTCGGCTGCACGCTGTATTATGCGGTGACCGGCAAGGTTCCTTTTCCCGGCGGGACGACGGCCGACAAGGCCCGGGCGCATTGCGAATTGCGGCCGCTCGATCCGCGCCGGTTAAATCCGGGCTTGGACGGCGAGTTTGTCGATCTGATGGCCGACCTGATGGCCAAGGAGCCGC
>JAAYEH010000317.1 GCA_012728855.1 Rhodopirellula sp.
GTCGCCGACCACCTCAGCGACACCCCCACGCTTGCTCGCTTCTGGCGAAATCGCCCGCAGCGTCTCACCGGCTCCCGTTGCTACCAATCCCATGCTGCCTAAAATCGCAGAGTGCATGGTGCGCCCTAGCTAAAGAGACATAGTGCCGGCCAAAGAGTTACCAATCGAACACAGAGTACGCAATATCGGGTGGTTCATCTATAGCCTGGAGATGGGCATTATGCATGACCCTCGCGAAACCTGGAGGCTGTCCTTGCGGCTCTCGGTTTGGCGCCCAGGGAAGAACTGCATGTCAGCGGCGAGTACTCACTTGACGACGCCACCCAGATCGCCACAGGCCGCCAGTTTGATCGCTGTTTCGGCGATGGCAAGGAAATACGCTCGGTGGAGTTTCCCATGCAGTTTCATTTGATTTCGCCCGAGCGGCCGGATGAAATACGTCTGTCCTTTCCTCCCTTTCCTCCCGGTCCGCCTTCACGACGGTACGAGGATACAATGATGTGCGAGATCGTGTCCCGGGTGCGAGTTGATGAGGCGAGCGATGGAGGCAACGGCAGTGGGCCGGAAAGCAGCAAAGCCTGGATTCACGGGACGCGGGGCGCATATCAACCCGCCCAACCGGTTCCTGCCGACGCGGCTGGAGCCGGACCTGGAGCATCTGGAGCACGACGAAGATGCCCTGGCAGAGTTGGGCCGGGCGGAAACGCAGTACCTAGCCGATCAATCGCAGAGCATCGTCGCCGAGAACGACAGCCCGGACGTCCCCTTCCGCTACAGTATCAATCCTTATCGAGGTTGCCAGCACGGCTGCAGCTACTGTTACGCGCGTCCCACCCACGAATACCTCGGCTTCAGCGCCGGCCTGGACTTCGAGACCCGCATCCTGGTGAAACACGATGCCGCCCGCCTGCTGCGACAGTTTCTCTCACGGCCTTCCTGGCAGGCGGAGACCATCGTGCTGTCGGGCGTAACCGATGGTTACCAGCCGGCGGAGCGGCAGTTTCGCCTGACGCGCCAATGTCTGGAGGTGGCCCTGGAGGCGCGGCAACCGATCGGCATCGTGACGAAAAACGCCCTGGTCACGCGCGACCTGGATCTGCTGGGCGAGATGGCCTCGCTGGAGATCGTCCACGTCGTGTTGAGCATCACCACGCTCGATGGTGAGCTGGCTCGCGCCATGGAGCCTCGAACCAGCACGCCCCAGGCGAGGCTCCGCGCCATCCGCGACTTGTCCGAGGCAGGCGTTCCCACGGGCGTGATGGTTGCGCCGGTGATCCCCGGGTTGACCGACCACGAAATCCCGGCGATTTTGGCCGCCGCGGCCGAGGCGGGAGCCCGCGCCGCCTGCCACACCCACCTCCGCCTGCCAGCGACCGTCCAACCGGTCTTCCTCGAGTGGCTCGAGCGGACGCGTCCCTGGAGCCGGGAGCGGATCGAGTCGTTGATCCGCTCCATGCGCGACGGCAAGCTCAACAGCCCCGAGTTCGGCCACAGGATGCATGGCACGGGCGAAATGGCCGAGCAGATCACGGCCCTCTTCCAAGTCTTCGCCCGGAAACACGGCCTCGACGGAGATCTGCCGCCCAATCGCCGCGACCGTTTTCGCCCGCCGAAACTGCCGGGCGGCCAGATGCGGCTCTTTGAGTGACAGCGCTCTCTCCAGCGGAGCGTCGCCATGCGATCGGTCTAAATCGACAGAAAGATACGAACGAACACGCGCGTATCACGAGCAGCCCCGAGAAGGTACCCGAAGACCCCGTCGCCGGACGCAGTAGCGTTGCCGGTGGCGGGCTCTTTTTGCTGACGGCTCGAATTCTACCGGCAACCGTCCCCTCATCCCCTGGCCCAAAAAACTCCTTGACATATCGCGCCGCATCGACCATCCTCAGACAACAGTAGTGGACACACGAACACGATCACTTCTATTCCCGGAGCCGGATCCAGCCGCCTGCCGTAAGAGGCCGGATACGTCAGCGGCATCGGCGGCAAGTGGCATCTGGACGTTGAGAACCTACGCCAGGCCGGCGGACCCAAGAACAAATGGGACGAAAGGTCGCGGAAGTGGAGTGGGACTTCTGCCGGTGGGTGTCTTATAATGGAACCTTCTGGCCATATCCCCCATTGCGAGGCTCACCACCGATGCTCGCTGGAACCAGCGTCACATGCTTTGCCGCCAGCTATGCGGTCGCACTCGCCCTGGAGTTCACGCGGCCGCTGTTTCGCAGCGGAGTGCGAGGAGTGGCGATGATCGGCTTCGCCGCGGCCGGCTTTGTCGCCCACACGATCTATCTCTACTATCAAGCGGCCACCACGGTCGGCTCGCCGCTGTCGAGCAAGCGCGATTGGTACCTCGTGGCCGCCTGGGTTCTCGCCGGAATCTATCTCTACCTCACTTCCTACCGACCCCGGACCGCTTTCGGCGTATTCCTCCTTCCGCTGGTGTTGGGATTGATCGCGGTAGGCTCGCTGTTGGCCGACGCGCAACCCTTTCCACGCGGTCCGGCTTCCTATGTTTGGGGGATGATCCACGGCATTTCCCTGTTGCTGGCCACCGTTGCCGTGTTGATTGGCTTCGCTGCCGGGACGACGTACCTCTGGCAGGAACGCCGCCTGAAGCACAAATTGCCTCCTCCGCGCGGACTTCGCCTGCCGAGCCTCGAATGGCTCCAGCAAACCAATAGCCGAGCCATCCTCTTCTCGCTGCTGATGCTCGGTTTGGGTATCCTGGCCGGCGGGGTGCTCAACCGGATCCGTCTCGACCCGGCCGTTGGACATGTTCCTTGGTCCGACCCGTTCGTGGTAAGCACGATGGGGATGTTCGCTTGGCTTTTGGTGGCAGCGGCGATCCTGGTTCTTTACCAGCCGGCTCGAGAAGGCCGCAAAGTCGCATATCTCACCGTGGTGAGCTTCGCATTCCTGGTGATCGCCCTGGCGGTTGGTCTCTCGGGACGAACGCAGCACGGTGGGATCCGGCCAGAAGAGCCAGGGATTCAAAGCTCCCAGTCGTCGGCGCCACCGGGCATTTTGGCCGCTGCACCGGGAGAGCATCCATGAAGGTACAGGTGCTTGGCTGCAGCTATCACCAGACCTCCATCGCCATCCGGGAGCAGTTGGCCTTCAACCCGGAACAGGCATGTTGCGCGCTGGAGAAATTTCAGATCGATTTTCCAGGAGTCGAGGCGGTGCTCCTCTCCACCTGCAATCGCACGGAACTCTATACGGCCACGGAAAACGAGTCGGAGCCCTCTCGCGAACAACTGGCACAGTTCCTCGCCGACTTTCATGGACTGGCGAACACTCCGATCCTCGAGCATCTCTATTACCATCTCGACCGCGAAGCGGTCGGTCATTTATTCACCGTCGCCTCGAGTCTCGATAGCATGGTCGTCGGCGAGCCGCAGATCCTTTCCCAGGTAAAGCAGGCCTACGCGACGGCAACCGATCGCGGCACGGCGGGGCCGCTCACCCATGCCGTCTTTCAGGCGGCGTTGCACGTGGCGCGGCGGATCGCCGCCGAGACATCGATCCAGCAGCGCCGCGTTAGTATTCCCAGCGTGGCCGTCGTCGATTTCGCACAGCAGATCTTCGAGCGATTCGACGACAAGAAGACGCTCGTGATTGGCGCCGGGGAGATGGCCGAGGAAACGCTTCGCTACCTTCGGGATGAAGGGGCCGGCGATGTCACGGTCGTCAACCGCAGCGCGGAGCGGGCCACGGAACTGGCTCAAGCCTGGCGAGGCCGCGCGCTGGCCTGGGACCGGCTCTTCGACGGCCTGGCGGCGGCCGACTTGGTGATCAGCACCACCGGCGCCGAGGAACCGGTCGTCACTCTCGAACAGTTCCAGCGCATCGAAGCAACCCGCCACCAGCGCCCCCTCTTCATTCTCGATCTGGCCGTGCCGCGCGACTTCGATCCCGCCATCGGCAGCCGGCCGGGCGTGTACCTCTATTCCATCGACGACCTCCGCCAGGCGTGCGAGCGGAACCGCCAGCACCGCAACCGAGAACTTCCGGCCGCGCAGCGAATCGTCGAGCAGGAGACTGCCCGATTCATGGCCGACTTGCACCACCGGCTCACCGCGCCGGTGATTCAACAACTTCGCGCGGGCTGGGATCGACCGAAGGATGAGGAATTGAAGCGGCTGTTCAACAAACTCCCCGAGCTTGACGACCGCTCCCGCGAAGAAATCCGCCGTTCGTTCGAACGGCTGGTCAACAAACTGCTCCATCCCCCGCTGGAATCGCTCCGGCACGAATCCCGCCAGGGAACCCCCAGCGGATTGCTGGAAGCACTGGCCCGTCTCTTCCAGCTCAAGGACTGAAAAGCCTTGCTGAGGCGAGCGGCAAAAGACCATCGGGCCGATTGCGCTGACGACTCTCGGCCCGATTCCAAGGCGCACCTTCAGCGGCGCACCGCACTGGGTTGGCACAGCGAGGAATTATTCCCAATCGCCGTCTTCTTCCTCCTCCTCTTCTTCTTCGTCATCGTCTTCCCAATCGTCGTCGTCATCTTCCCAATCGTCCTCGTCTTCCTCCTCTTCGTCTTCGTATTCTACGTCGTCCTCGTCGTCGACTTCTTCCCACTCTTCGTCTTCAAGCTCATCGTCTTCGACGTCATCATCATCATCATCATCATCATCATCATCGTCGTCGTCATCGTCTTCATCGTCTTCAAATTCATCGTCGTCTTCAAACTCGTCGTCCTTCGAAGCGCCGAGAACAGAATTCCGCTCGTCGATCATTGCGGTGCGGTCTCCTTCGAAGATTTCCATGCTAGTCAGGTCTAATGTGGCTGCGGTTTTCACGATTGCATCCCCTCCGGTCAGGTTAGAATAAACGGGTTGATTCGATACGCTGTTTTCCAAGATATTGTTTTTTGGATCACCGTCATCCGCTTGTGGGGTGGCCCATTGGGTTTGTTGGAGCAGTTCGGGCCGCCGAAGCTCGTCTACATGGCTTAAGCCAAAAACCTGGAGGAACTGCCGTGTGGTTCCGTAGAGGAAAGGCCGTCCTAAATCCTCTGACCGCCCGACAATCCGCACCAAGTCACGTTCCATTAATTGCCGGAGAATCTCTCCGCATTGTACGCCGCGAATCGCCTCGATATCCGCCCGCAGCACCGGCTGGCGGTAAGCCACCACGGCCAAGGTTTCCATCGCCGGACCGGAGAGGCGAACCTCTACCTGCGAACCGTGCAGACGCCGCAACCATGGGGCAAACTTCGGCCGGGTCATCAGTTGGAAACCGCCCGCCACCTCGACGACGCGAAAGGATCGCTGTTCGTCATCGTATCGGCGGTTCAATTCTCGGACCAGTGTACGCGCTTTTGTTCCGTCCGCCAAGCTAGCCAATTGCGCCAGTTTTCGGCTCCCCACGGGCTCCTTGGAGAGGAAAAGGACCGCCTCCAACCGGGCCAAATCGGCCGATCGGAATCCCGACCCCTCTTCCGGCGCAATATCCACCGGCCTCTCGAGTCGCCAGAGCAAACTGCCCGCTGGTTCTACCTTCGGCGGCCACTTCCGCCGCCAGGACGGCTGTCGGTAACGGCAGGCCACGCTGTTCAGCCTGCGGCCCAGACCGGCTGTCTCAGCGTACATCGGTAAAAGCGTCCTTTTGCATGTGGGAAAAGTCCCGCGAGACGGGATTGTCTGTCGAGGTGACCACCGCGCCTCACCCACAACTTACGAATGCCGAGAACGCTTGACAAGAGCGCTTGTACGACGCCAAAACTCGTCGCTCAGGGTTGGCCCGAATTCCGCCAATTCTCGACCTGTTGGAGAACTCCGCTCATCGCCGCCAACGGCTCCGGATCCGTCGCTTCGAAATAGCGGGTGTAGTCCGGATTGCCGCCGATGGCCATACGGCAGTAGAAACGATAGAGTTGGCCCTGATCGCCCCATGTTTCCAAGAGAGAGTAGACCGCCCCCAACTCGCGAAACCTCTGTTGGATCTGGCTGAAACGATCGATCGGCTGCTCGGGTTCCGGAGACGACACGGCAGGCCAGGCATCGCCCAATGGACTCTCTGCCGGAAATTGGCCCGTTTGGTGGTCCGCAGGTCGGTCTTCCGGCCATTGGAGAAATCCAGCTCGGCTACCGGCCGCCGCCTGGTAACTCGCCTGAATCCCTTCCGGCATCCTGGCGGTGCCCATGGGAATCGCCGACCCCATAGCCATTCTTTCAGGGGGAAGATCGCCTGGAGATTCAACGGAAGGGCGGGGCGATGGAGTGGAAAAACCAACGGATGGACCTTGCGTCAAACTCGGCAGAGCACCCGCGCGGATCAGACCCAGGCGGTCGCCGAGCACCTGCCTTGTCAGATCGGGAAGAGTCGTTCCAAACAACGCTGCCAGCGGTACGGCGACCAGACAAGCTAACATCACAATTGCCCGAAAAACCACGGCTACCGGTGACTGCATCTTCGCCCAGCGCCTCCTTTCGCTGTTGTCGAACGCCGCGGTTCGCTTGAGCGAGTCCGCGCAGGGTCTCCCAGCCCGCTTCGACGGAAGAACCGGATCATACAAGGTCGCCGCCGCAGGGGGCAATCCCAATCAAGCTGGTTCCGCTTGCCGGCTTAGCATCGGCGAATGAATAGGTGAACGAACAACTGTCGCGAAATCGACGCGGGAAGGGGTCGGGAGTCTTTTTTTCGTGTCGGCCGTGCAACGCTTTCGTGTATGGATGGCCGCTTTTCCGGCCGACACGAAAAAAAGACTCCCGACCCCCTCGGCCTCGCCGGCACTGGCAAGCACGACAGTTGTTCTTCGCCTGGCGACTTGCCCACCCAGACCCATCCGGCAGACAATAGTCCAAGTCGGTGTTCGAACCTGCCCGAGGCTTTACTTCGATGCAAACGATTTATCTCGACCACAATGCCACGACGCCGCTGTACCCCGAGGTGGCCGACGCGATGGTCCGCTGCTACCGCGCTCCGCATGGCAACCCGGCCAGTTCGCACCGGTTGGGACAACAGGCTCGCCGAACGCTTGAAGAGGCACGCGATTCCATCGCTGCCCTTCTCGGCGCCGAGACCTCCGCAGTGCGGCCGGACCGCCTGGTGTTTACCGCCGGTGGTACCGAGGCCAACAATCTCGCTCTGCTGGGGATGGGCCAACAGCGGGGAAACGGAGTGGGGCACCTGGTCGTTTCCGCCATCGAGCATCCCAGTGTCTTAGGACCGGCCGAGCATTGCATGGAGCGCGGGTGGAGAATCGACACCCTAGGCTGTGGACCCGACGGGGTAGTCCGCCCCGATTTGCTGCCACGACTTCTCTCCGACCAGACACGATTGGTGAGTGTCATGCTGGCCAACCATGATACGGGGGTCCGCCAACCCGTCACTCAAATGGCTCGACTCTGTGGCGAGGCGGGAGTTCCGATCCACACCGATGCCGTGCAGGTGGCGGGTAAAGCGCCGTTGAACTTCCGCGGTCTCGGGGTATCGGCCATGTCGATTGCCGCTCACAAGTTTGGCGGGCCGGTGGGGATCGGTGCGCTCGTTGTCCGCAACGGAATTGAACTAGAACCGCTCTGTTTCGGCGGCAACCAGCAGTGGGGATTGCGGCCGGGAACGGAGCCGCTTGCCCTGGTAGTCGGGATGCAGACCGCCTTGCGGATCTGTCACGAAAACCAACAGGATTACGACCTTCGCCTTCAACGCCTCCGAGACCGCTTCGAGTCCGGTTTGGTCGCTGGTTTTCCCAGCCTTGTTGTCAACGGCCGGGAGGCCGATCGGTTACCCTCTACCAGCAACGTCGCCTTTCCCGGCATCGACGGGCAAGTTCTCCTGCTAGCGCTCGATGCGGCAGGAATCGCATGTTCAAGCGGCTCGGCCTGTTCGAGCGGATCCCCCGATCTCTCGCCGACACTACGGGCGATGGGGCTTTCAGGAGAGGTTCTGAGGGGCTCTCTCCGTTTCAGTTTCGGGGCGAATACCACCGAAGCGGAGATCGACGAAGCCGTCCGCCGCATCCTGCAGGTTATCCACCGACTCGGTTCTCCCTAAATAATTATTTTGCAATAGTTTGTGAATCGTTTTCCCCCCCGAGAAAATCTACTTTCCCACCTCGTACAAAACAGAGAAAATCGCTAGAATGAAGGGATTCCACTACGGGCACTGCAGGCCGTAGTCACGGTGTTGATCGGACGAACTCCCTGTGGAAGACGGCATCGTCAGTATACCCCTGTTGGGCCAACCATTTTCTGGCCGGGTGAGTCCAGCCGACAGTGCGGGCAAAGCCTCGCTCTTTCGCGAGTTTCTCGCCGGGCCCGAGAACCGATTGGTAGCCGTGGCCGTGCAATCCATCCTGGAAACCGGTGAGGATTTTTTTAGTCCCTTGGTTCTCTATGGTCCGCCCGGAACGGGGAAAACCCACCTGGCGCTGGGATTGGCCACGGCATGGACGGCTCGCGTCGGTCGTCGGCCGGCGATCTACACGACCGGCATCGACTTTGCGCGGGAATTGGCCGACGCGGTTGAGACCCATTCGACGGGAGACTTTCGTGACCGGTTCCGTCGAACATCGTTGTTCGTCCTCGACGACTTGGACCATCTCGTTGACAAGAAAGCCGCCCAAGAGGAACTCATCAGTACTCTCGACGCATTGGAACAATCCGCCGGCCGAGTGGTGGTGACGGCATCCCAGCCACCGGGACAGTTACCCAAGCTGTTCCCATCTCTGGTCGGCCGCCTCTCCGCGGGGCTTCTGGTGCCTTTGTCTCGGCCCGGTGTGGAGGCGAAATTGGCGATTGTACGGCGTCTGATCTCGCTCCGCTCACTGGACGTGGACGAAGCGGCCGTTCATGTTCTGGCAGAAGCCCGGGAAAGCACCGTGCCCGAGTTGTTTGGAACGATTTTGCAGTTGGAGATGTCGTCGAAAGTCGACGGCGCCCGGGTCGACGCCGCTCGCGTTCGGCAGTGTCTGACGGAACGAAACGACTTCGATCCGCCGAGTCTTTCGGAAATTGCCGGGGCAACGGCCCGGCATTTCGCGTTGAGGGTATCGGACCTGCGGAGCCCCAGCCGCCGACGCACCGTGGTCACCGCGCGCGGAGTCGCCATGCATCTGGCGCGATCCTTGACCGGAAAGAGTTTGAACGAAATCGGCCGTTATTTCGGCGGCCGCGATCATTCGACGGTCTCCTATGGCTGTTCGAACACCGAGAAGCTGTTGGAAACGGAACCAGCCATTCGCGAAGCCGTGGCCCAACTTGGAAAGCGCCTGAGGGTCGTATGAATCGCGTGGAAAACCTGTCGGCGGGGTGTTGCCTGTCTGACGACAAATCGGCGGTTATCGACAAGGCGACGGATCTTGGCGCATTTCGGTTTCGAGCGGACAGCAGCCAGACACGCCGCCGACAGACGCCCGACGGCTTTTGCACACAAAATCGCTCGCGCCATGTTGCTTCAATCGACGGCTACGTAATCGTTTACGAAACGGGAGAGGATCTCGGTCGACATTCCGCGGCGGTTTACTAATACTGCTGCTATTGGAAAAAGATCTTTGGCAGAAAGAACACTGCACGAGCCGGACCACGCCGGCCGCGACAAGGAAAGGTGGAACCACGCAATGAAATTGTCCTGCGAACGCGAGAAGCTATTGCATGCTTTTCAGATGGCGGCCGGAGTAGCTCCCACACGCAGTCCCAAGCCGATCCTCCAGAACATCAAGCTGGAAGTGGCCGACGGCACGGCAATCCTTACGGCAACCGATCTGGAAATCGGGATTCGCGTCGAGATTCCCGGCATTCAGATCGATGCCCCCGGCGCGGCCATCCTTCCCAAGGATCGTTTCGGCCCGGTGCTTCGCGAAAGCTCGGACGAAAAACTCAATCTGGAAAGCGACGGCACGAAAACCCGCGTCTGGGGAGAAAACAGCCAGTTTCAGTTTCCCACGCAAAACCCCGACGAGTTTCCCGCGGTCAACCCCTTCCAAGAGCAGAAGTACCACGAACTTTCCGCGCGATTCTTTCGCGAATTGATCCGCCGAACCGCTTTTGCCACCGATACGGAAAGCAGCCGCTACGCCTTGGGCGGCGTATTGATCGAGCTGGAGCCGGATAAGATCACCGGCGTGGGGACGGACGGCCGCCGGCTGGCCCGGCAAGAAGGTCCGGCCAAGGCCGTCGGCGGTCATGCTACCACCCAGAACACCATCATCCCCACCCGCGCCCTGCAGGTCATCGAGCGAGCGTTGGGCGACAACGACGGCGAGATTCAGCTCACCGTTCGCGACAACGACGTGCTGGTGAGAACCCAGCGTGCTACCATCTACAGCCGCCTGGTGGAAGGCCGTTTTCCCAAGTGGCGCGACGTCTTTCCTCGCAGCGACGACACCGTGAGGATCGATCTGGCGGTTGGACCCTTCCATTCGGCCGTGCGGCAAGCGGGAATCGTCACCAGCGAGGAACGCCGCGGCGTGGACTTCACCTTCGGCGAGGGGAAGGCGACGATGACCGGTCACGGCGCGGAGTTCGGGGAATCGCATATCGAGTTGCCCATCTCCTACGACGGCCCGAAGATTCCCGTGAAGCTGGATCCGCGTTTCGTCGCTGATTTTCTGCGAGTGCTGGAACCGGACGCGACCTTCACACTGCAAATCCGCGATTCGGAAAGCGCGGTGGTCTGCTTCACGGACGACGGATACGCCTACGTCGTCATGCCCCTTTCTCGTGAGAGCTAGCACGCTTGACGCCCCGAGGACCGGAACCGATCAGCAGCATCCTGGCCGAGTTGATGGCGCGGCGGGGATTCGCCCGCGTCCGCAGCGGCGCCGCACTGGCCGAAGCCTGGCGGGAGGCGGCCGGCGAGCTGGCCGCTCAGTATACCCGCGCCGGGCAAATCCGCCGCGGCAAGCTGGAAGTAACCGTTACCCACTCCGCTTTAGTCCAGGAATTGACCTTCCAGAAGAACGATCTATTGAAAAAGCTGGCCCGGTTGCTTCCCGATGAAAAGATCAGCGACCTCCGATTTCGCGTCGGAACGGTCGAGAAGGAAAAATAAGGATGTCCGAACAAGAGCTTCCCAAACAGCCCGTTGACCCCATCGCCCCCCTGGCGCCCCCGCCCAAGCAGATGCCGGCGGATTTCGCCGAGTATCAGAAGGTGGAATCCGAGTACGGCGCCGAGCAACTCGAACACCTCAGCGACCTGGAGCACGTTCGCGAACGTCCCAGCATGTACATCGCCGATACGACCGCGCGGGGCCTGCACCACCTGGTCTACGAGGTCGTCGACAATTCGATCGATGAGGCGATGGCCGGCCACGCCACCGAGATATCGGTGACGATCAACAACGACGGGTCGGTGGCGGTGGAAGACAACGGCCGCGGCATTCCCGTTGAAATCCATCCCGATCTGGGTTTCTCCACGCTCCAGGGCGTGATGACGGTGCTGAAGTTCGGCGGGAAGTTCAGCAAGGGCGCGTACCAG
The DNA here is from genome assembly GCA_012728855.1 of Rhodopirellula sp. Taxonomy (GTDB): domain Bacteria; phylum Planctomycetota; class Planctomycetia; order Pirellulales; family Thermoguttaceae; genus JABWBD01. The sequence continues at coordinate 11,430 of JAAYEH010000317.1, forward strand.
ACCTCCGGCGGTCTGCACGGAGTCGGTGTGACGGTGGTCAATTTCCTCTCGGAGTGGTGCGAAGTGGAGGTCCGCCGCGGCGGGCACGTCTACCAGCAGGAATACGAGCGGGGTGTGCCCGTGGCCGAGGTCCGCCGCATCGGCAGCACCGATAAAGTCGGCACCAAGACCACGTTCAAGCCCGATCCGCAGATCTTCCCCAACACCCAGTTCACTTACAGCATCCTGCACCGCCGCCTCCAGGAACTGGCCTTTCTCAATCGGGGAATCAAGATCATTTTTCACGACGAGCGGACGGGCGAAGGAGACCGTTTCCACTACGAACGCGGTATCCTGGAATTCGTCGAGCATCTCAACCGCGCCAGTGAACCGGCCCATGCGGAGATCGTCTATATCGCCGAGGAGGTCGACGAAGTCGGCATCGAGATCGCACTGCAATACTCCAGCGAGTTCACCGAAAACGTCCACTCCTACGTGAACAACATTTACACGAGCGAAGGCGGCACCCACGTCTCCGGGTTCCGCGCGGCCTTGACCCGTACACTGAACAGCTACGGTAAGAAAGAGAACCACTTCAAGCAGATCGTTCCCGCCGGCGACGATTTCCGCGAAGGTCTCACGGCGGTGATTTCGCTCCGCGTGCCTCATCCTCAATTCGAAGGCCAGACCAAGACGAAGCTCGGCAACAGTGAAATCGAAGGGCTGGTCAATTCGGCGGTCGGCGATGCGCTGGCGCGATTCCTGGAGGAGAATCCCAAGACGGCCAAAGTGATCATCCAGAAGGGCCTCTTGGCCGCCGAGGCCCGCGAGAGTGCCCGCAAAGCCCGTATGCTCGTTCGCGAACGCAAGGGGGCTCTCTCGCACGGCGGCCTGCCCGGCAAGCTTCGCGATTGTACCAGCCGCGACGTCGAACGGAGCGAGTTGTACCTGGTCGAGGGCGATTCGGCCGGCGGTTCCGCGGAAGGGGGCCGGCTGCGGGAATTCCAGGCCATTCTTCCGTTGCGCGGCAAGATCATCAACGCCTACAAGTCGCGCGAAGATAAAGTGCTGGCGAACGAGGAGGTTCGCAGCATCATCTCGGCGGTCGGCTCGGGCATCGGCGAGGAGATCGATCTCAGCAAGCGCCGCTACGGAAAAATCATCATCATGACCGACGCCGACGTCGACGGCTCCCACATTCGCACGCTGTTGTTGACGTTCTTCTATCGTCAGATGTACGACCTGGTGAAAGCCGGTTACGTGTTTGTGGCCCAGCCGCCGTTGTTCCGAGTGCGGCAGAAGAAGCACACCTATTACGTGCAGACCGAAGAGGAGATGAAGACGCAACTCTTGGAAAACGGCCTTTCCGGCGCCGTCTTCGAACCGGGCGACGGCCGCATGATCGAGGGCGAGCAGATGGCCGGCCTCTGCCGCACCCTCTCCGCCTTGGAAGACGCGCTGGTGGCCCTCGAGCGCCGCGGCATCAGCCTGCGGCAGCATGCCGTCCGCCAGGACGCCGCCACGGGCCGGCTGCCGGTCTATCATGTCTTCCTCGGCAGCGAAGAGCACTGGTTCGCCACCCGCCAGGAACTCGACGACGTGCTGGCCAAGCAGGAGGAGAAGGTCGGTGAGGAACTCAAGGTGACCGACGCCCCGGCCGACGGCAACGGCAACGGCGAGACACCCAAAGCGGCCAAGCTCCACATCGTGGAACTGCACGAGGTCCGTTCGATCAACAACCAGTTGGCCGAACTGCGGCAAATGGGCTTTGAGCTGGACAGCCTCATTCCGCAGGAGCGGACGGGCGTCGAGGAACCCCGCTATAAGCTCCGCCGCGGCGAAGCGGAATATGGCATTCAAGACCTCCGCAACCTGCTGGCGGCGATTCGCACGTCGGGCGAAAAGGGCCTTCAGATCACCCGCTTCAAAGGTCTGGGTGAAATGAACGCCGAAGAGTTGCGGGAAACCACGCTCGACCCCGCCAACCGCACGCTGCTGCAGGTCCGCATGGAAGACGCCGGCGCCGCCGACGACCTCTTCCGGATCCTGATGGGCGACAAGGTGGAACCGCGGCGCGAATTCATCGAGAAGCACGCGCTGGAGGTAAGAAACCTCGACGTGTGACAACCCGCGTCTGAACCATGCCCTCTGATATTCCGGCGTGTGTTTGCGTTTTCTTGCCAGTGCTTAGAGCCTATCCCAAAACCGCTGGGGACTGGCTCATTTTGCGGAGTTTTCAGCGCAAAATGTGCCTGTCCCCTTCTCCCGGCGCGGTTTTGGGATAGGCTCTTAGCATCGTTCGAGAACCAACTGTCGCATTTGGGATCAGCCGCTGTGCGTTCTCTCTTCATCCGTGCCCCGGCTTTGCCATCCGTGCTATTCTGTGGTCGTACTGGTTTAGTCTGGTTTAGGGCAAGGCTTGAAATATGCCTCTTCCGAAGAATCTGTGGGTGGATTTGACGCCAGAAGTGGTTTTGAGGCTGGTTCTTAGGGTTTTCGGGTTGAATTCCAGGGTTGAAAATGTGGCGGCCTGTATCACGTCATGCATGAGCATCAATGCGCGTGGTTGCCTCCAAGGTGTGTGGCCGAATTGGAAGTGGCAACGAGCACAAAGTGCCTGTTTTTACGGTACTTTCGAGACCATCCCATTCTTTTTGCCCTCCCATCCCTTTTCTTGGCTTGTCAAGGAGTGCAATTCGAGGGATGGGGAACTCCTCCAACCGTTCCCGTCGCTCAGTTTGATCATCGGTTCATCCCCGCGTGTACGGGGAACTCGCTAGGGTATACGCTGCGTGGATAGTGGAAAACGGTTCATCCCCGCGTGTACGGGGAACTCTGCTGCGTGGCTTTGAGCGTTACATCGGCCCACGGTTCATCCCCGCGTGTACGGGGAACTCCCGCCGCCCGCAACCACCTCAACACCCGACCCCGGTTCATCCCCGCGTGTACGGGGAACTCTCCGGATAGCTGGCCGGGTTCAACAGGTCCGCCGGTTCATCCCCGCGTGTACGGGGAACTCGGTTAATTCACGTGCATTATGTCGGATAAGGACGGTTCATCCCCGCGTGTACGGGGAACTCGCTTCGCGTTGGCACTATCATGGGCATGCGGTCGGTTCATCCCCGCGTGTACGGGGAACTCGTCAGTCATGGGCACGGCCCGTGGACCGCCGATGGTTCATCTCCGCGTGTACGGGGAACTCCCTGGCTCTGGTTTCAACCGCTCGCATTGTACCGGTTCATCCCCGCGTGTACGGGGAACTCTTTTTGTCAGCCGTGGAGAGTTTCGACACACCCGGTTCATCCCCGCGTGTACGGGGAACTCGCGCAGAGCACCGGGCAAGACGAGCGGTACGCCGGTTCATCCCCGCGTGTACGGGGAACTCGAGCAACAGTCGGAGTTCCACCGGTTGTGTGCCGGTTCATCCCCGCGTGTACGGGGAACTCCGCCAAGGTGCGGCGAAGAAGTACCGGTTCCTCGGTTGATCCCCGCGTGTACGGGGAACTCGCTTCCGAGACATGCCAACGCTTTTCCCTCGCCGGTTCATCCCCGCGTGTACGGGGAACTCGGCGGCATCTCTCTGCGGGGTCGGCCGGGCGCCGGTTCATCCCCGCGTGTACGGGGAACTCGGACGATCGGGGCGGCTCGAAAGCGTACAAGACGGTTCATCCCCGCGTGTACGGGGAACTCCAGGAGATCGTGGCGGA
>JAAYEH010000033.1 GCA_012728855.1 Rhodopirellula sp.
AGGGATCTCGGTGCGTCGCCCGACGAGTTGAAAACTTACGCCGACATCCGCAATCCCAAACGTCAGCCTAACCCCCAGATCGCCGAAACGGTGACTCTCAAAATCGATTTCGACTCCGGTGCCTTGCCCGGCGAGCGGGAACTGCGATTGGTGACCAAGGCCGGATTGACGAAACCGGTCCGCTTTCGCGTCGGACAGTTTACCGAATACCACGAGAGGGAGCCGAACGATCTTACGGCTGGCGACGAGGGGGCGGTGCCGCCCTTTGTCCTCAACGGCCAGATTTTGCCCGGTGATATCGACCGGTTCAGCTTCCGGGCCTCCAAGGGCATGCGTTTGGTTCTCGCAGCCAGTGCGCAGGCGTTGACCCCGTACCTTGCCGATGCCGTTCCCGGCTGGTTTCAAGCCACGCTGGCACTTTACGACGGAGAGGGTCGGGAAGTGGCGTACGCCGACGACTACCGTTTCCATCCGGACCCGGTCGTTCTCTACGAGGCGCCCGCCGACGGCGAGTACGTGCTCGAGATCCAAGACGCCATTTTCCGTGGGCGAGAGGATTTCGTCTACCGCATCACCGTCGGCGAAGTGCCCTTTGTGACGAGCATTTTTCCCTTGGGGGGCCGCCGCGGCGGACGAACGACCGTGGAAATCGAAGGCTGGAATCTGCCCGTCGACAGGCTCGTCGTGGGCACGCTGGACAAGCCCCCCGGCGTTTACCCGATCTCCGTGGCCAGGGAGGAGCAAACTTCCAACCAGGTGCCGTTTGCCGTCGGCAAGCTGCCCGAGTGCTTGGAACGCGAGCCCAACGACTCGCTCGCGGGCGCTCAACGCCTCATGCCCCCGCTGGTAGTCAACGGGCGGATCGACGCGCCGGGCGACTGGGACGTCTTCTCTTTCCAATGTCGCGCTCGGGGCCAAATCTTCGCGGAGGTGCGTGCGCGTCGGCTCGATTCGCCGCTGGACTCCGTGCTGAGGCTGACCGACGCCAGCGGCCGTCAACTGACGATCAACGACGATCACGTGGACCAAGGCGCCGGGCTATTGACGCACCACGCCGATTCTCGCATCCGCTTCACAATTCCCGAAGATGGGCTCTACTATCTCCACCTCGGTGACACTCAGCGCAAGGGCGGTCGCGACTATGCCTATCGCTTGGGCATCGACGCCCAGTCGCCCAGTTTCCGGCTGCACGTCGCGCCGCCGAGCATCAATGCCCGCGCCGGCTCGAATGTGCCGATCCATGTCTTTGCTCTCCGTCAAGACGGCTTTTCCGACGACATCCGGCTCGAACTCAAGAATCCCCCGCAGGGGTTCGGCATCAGCGGCGCCTGGGTTCCCGCCGGCCAGGACGACGTATGGCTTACGCTGGCCGTGCCGCCGGTGGCCCTGGAGAAACCGGTCGGGTTGCGGCTCGAAGGGCGAGCCATGGTTGACGGCGAGATGATCCGTCAGGTGGCCGTTCCCTCGGAAGACATGATGCAGGCGTTTATCAACCGCCATCTTGTGCCGGCCCAGGATTGGATGATCTCGGTCACCGGCTCTCCCCGCTTCAAGATTCCGGCGAAACAAACATCCGCAGGTCGCGGCCAAACGGCGGCAAAGCCGGTTCCGCGAGCGCTGCAAGCCGTGCCGCTGGAGCCCCCGTCGCCGGCGAGGCCGTTGAAGCTACCGGTCGGCTCGACGGCGGTGGCGGAGATCCCCGCGCCCCCGGCGGTGATCGACGATCTCGAGAATATTGTGTTGACGCTGAGCGACCCGCCCGAAGGCGTCACCATTGAAGGACTCTCGGCCCTTGCCGGTGGCGTCGCCGTCCGTGTCCGCTGCGAGGCAGGCAAAGCCGAGCCGGGCCGAAAAGGGAACCTCATCGTCGAGGCTGCCAGCGAGACAACGACGGGCGACGGCGTAAACGGCCCCGTCCAGAAACGGCGTTCGCCGCTGGGACTGCTGCCGGCCATTCCCTTTGAAATCGTGGCGCCGGCCTTGGGAACACGATCGAACTAGCCGGTTCACTTGTACTCCAACGAGATTGATTGTCGTTTTTTCAAACGCCGATTTCGGCGGTCACCCTTCGGCGGCGATAAACACCGAGAACTCAACCATGCGCCCCACTCTGGCAACCAAGATTTCGACGGCCGTGCTCGGGGTCGTTTTCCTCGCCCTCATGACGAGCGGAGTAGCGCTCTATTCGTCCTGGAAGATCAACGAGCTTCTGATCACAACCGTCCAGGATAACCTTCCCAGTGTCCGAGCGGCCGAAGAACTCGAGATCGCCTTGCTGGAGCAGCGCGGCATGGTCGGCTCCTACATCCTCGACGGAGGTAATCGTGAGTGGCTCGTGGAACTCCCCGAGCGGGAACGCAGCTTCCGAGAGTGGCTCGACCAGGCACGCTCCACGGCGCACACCCCGCGCGAACAACGTATCCTCGACGAATTGACGGATGTTTACCGTCAGTATCTCTCGCAACGTAGCCGTGTGATCTCGCTTTACGAGGCCGGAGAGACGTCTCAAGCACGAAGCATTCTCCTGGACGACGTGTACGAACTCTACCTGCGGGCTTACCGACTGTGCGAAACCTTTATTGAGGCGAACATCGCGTCCGTCGACCGGTCGACCACCTCGGCAAGCCGCCAGGTCCGCGGCGCCGCCCTGCTGACCGCGCTGGCCGGCGTTGTCACGCTGGCCCTGGGGCTCTTTCTCCTCTGGCTCTTTTTCGCGGGTGTTCTGATTCCTTTGCGGCGAATGATCGGCGAGGCAAAAGCGTTTGCCGGCGAACGCGCCGCGAGTCAGGGTGACGAGTTGCACGCGGTCGGCGACTATTTGAGGACGCTGATGTCCGATATGGCCGTCACCCGAAACAACCTCCGGGCCAGTGAGGCCAAACTCTCCACGGCGGAAAAACTGGCGTCGGTCGGCAAACTCGCCGCCGGAGTGGCGCACGAGATTCGCAATCCGCTCACCGCCATCAAAATGTGGCTTTTTTCGATCCGCGGAAGTAGGCCGTCCGATGCAGAGTTGGACCGAAAGCTCGGCATCGTTTCCGACGAGGTTGTTCGCTTGGAGAATATCGTTCGCGACTTCCTCGAGTTTTCGCGCCCGGCCTCGCTGAAGCGGGCCGGGCACGATCTTCGTTCCATTGTTGCTACCACGCTGGAACTGCTCCGCTGCCGGTTCGACGATGAGAAGATTCAACTCGTCATCGAACCATGTGCCGAACCGGTCCGAGTGCTGGCCGACTCGGAACAGCTTCGCCAGGTGCTGATCAACCTCGCCAACAATGCGATCGACGCTACCCCGGCGGGCGGCGAAGTCCATGTAAAGGTCGCTGTCGAATCGATCGGACAAGCAGAGCCGATGGCCGTCGTTCGTATCCGGGACACGGGCGGCGGAATGCCCGCAGACGTGCGAGAGCAGATCTTCGATCCTTTCTTCACCACCAAGGAAGGCGGGACGGGACTCGGGCTCAGCATTGCCGCCCAAATCATGGCTCGCCACGAGGGTCGGTTGCTTTTAGAATCAACTACGGACCGCGGCACGACGCTGTCGATCTGGATTCCCCTAACGGAGCAAGGCGGATGAGCAAGGTCCTCGTCGTCGACGACGAGAGAAGCGTGCTGGCGGCGTTCCGCGAGATCCTGCTGGAACGCGGGCACGAGGTCGCGACCGCCACGCGCGCCGAGGACGCCCTCGACCGACTTTGTGACGATGCCCCGGAACTCGTGGTGATGGATGTTCATCTCCCCGGTATCAGTGGGCTGGAGGCCCTGCGGCGGATCAAATCGATCCGCCCCAAGCTGCCCGTCATCATCATGACCGGACGGGGAACCATGGAAACCGCCATCGAGGCGACGAAAACCGGCGCCTTCGACTACCATCTCAAGCCGCTCGACCCCGAGGAAATGCTGCGGACCATCGACAAGGCCCTGGAAAGCTATCGGCTCGCCAGGCAACCGGTCGTCTTCGACACGGACCTCCCCGCCGCTGACGGAGACGCCATGATCGGTCAGAGTCCCGCCATGCAGGAGGTCTACAAGACCATTGGCCGCGTGGCCCAAACCGATGCCACAGTTCTCGTCCGCGGCGAATCCGGGACCGGCAAAGAACTGGTTGCCCGAGCCGTTTATCAGCACAGCCGGCGCAGCCAGGCTCCCCTGTTGATTGTCAATTGCGCCGCCATCCCGGAAGCGCTTCTTGAAAGCGAACTGTTCGGCCACGAGCAGGGGGCGTTTACCGGCGCTCAAGCCCGCCGCATCGGAAAGTTCGAGCAGGCCGACGGCGGAACGATCTTTCTCGATGAAATCGGCGACATCCCGCTGGCACTGCAGGCCAAGATCCTGCGGGCACTGCAGGAGAAGACATTGGAGCGGCTCGGCAGCAACAACACGCGCAGCGTCGACGTGCGGGTAATCGCGGCGACGAATCGTGATTTGGAGAGGGCGATTGCCGACGGGGAATTTCGCGAAGACCTCTATCACCGCCTCAACGTCGTCACAATCCGGCTGCCGCCGCTTCGCGAACGGCGCGAAGACATTCCCCGGCTGGTGGAGTATCTTCTGGCACGGCTGGCCGAGGAACTGAAAACGCCCAAGCCCGTGGTATCGGCCGAGGCCCGGGAACTGCTCCAGGCTTATCCTTGGCCGGGAAACGTGAGAGAACTCAGCCACACGATCCAACGTGCGATGATCTTTACGCACGGGCATCCCATTCAGGCTGCGGATCTCTCGTCGGTTCTCGAGCATCGATCCGCTGATCTCGTGAAAACCGAACTGCTGGCAGACGACGAGTTGCTGAGGGCATGGGTGGTCCGGTATCTTGCTTCGCACGGCGGAGAAGGGGCCGATGAGCGACTTCTCGGCATGGTTGAGAAACATCTGCTCGCAGAGGCTCTGCGCAGAACTCATGGCAATCAGACCCATGCGGCCCGCCTGCTCGGGCTGGCAAGGCCGACCCTCCATGCCAAGATGCAGAAACTCGGTCTGCGCGACGAGGGCGGCTAGACCGCCGACGTCCGTTTCTGCATTCGAATCCACATTCCGGACAACGACCGAGAGGCCATCGATCCGCGGCCGGAGGATCTCCCGATTCTCTTGGATAGCACTGGTGACGCAGACCTTTGCGAAACCGATCCCTTCGTCGATTCGCGGAGTGTCAGGATCCTGACGTTGCTGTCAGGATGGTAGCAATGCTCCGGCGGTGCGGCCGTCCCTGGGGCTTGCCCCAAAAGGTATCTCCTTGCCATTTCCCCGGTTGCGAATACGACCGCCCTTCCTGCGTGTTCCGGTATGCTATTTGCGGAAGGATTGTGCCGTCCACATCGCAATTAGGGCGGTCGGCCGCACACCAAGGAACTGCCGGAATGAAGACGATTCTCCTTGCCGACGACAGCAAGAACATCCGCGAATTCTGCCGCCAGGAACTGGAGGAGGATGGTTACCGCGTGATCACGGCCAAAGACGGCCTGGAGGCGATCCATGCCGCAAAGACGCAGCGACCCGACGCCGCCATCCTCGATATCCGAATGCCGAGATCCGGCGGGTTGGATGCTATTGAGCAAATCCGCCGCTTCGATGCCGATTTACCCGTCATTCTGTTTACCTCGCACGACGATGCGTGTCTGGACGATGCCCGAAGCCGGTTGGCAACGGCGTGCGTTGAAAAATCGGAAGACCTTTCGGAACTCAAGCGCGCGGTGCTGCGTGCCATGTCGCGCGACCCGGTAAAGCGATCGTTTCGCTTCGGACTCCGCTCCCCCTTTTCACTTCGCGCCCCGACGTCCGTGCTCTGACTGGGCCGGACGCCGTTGCCGAAGCTTAATCATGGAGGATTCGATGCTCGTATTCAGTCGCAAAGTTGGCGAGGGCATTGTGCTGCCGGGGTGTGGCGTGACCGTGACGGTCACGCGCGTCGCCGGCAAACGCGTCCGCCTCAGCATCCTCGCGCCGCCGGAGATGCTTGTGCATCGTACCGAGGTGCTGCGGCGCATCCAGTGCGAAGACGACCGCACCGAAGACGCCGATCCTGCAACCACCGAGGAGCATCCCGGCGATGGGCTTTCGTCGGTTCGACGACTCTCGCTTGAAACGATATCGTCCTAAACCGTCGCCGGATACTTGGCCCGCCGCGCACGAAGAGCCCGCAGATCGAATCGCGGCTGGGCCGATGAATGACCATTCCTTACGGGAGTAAGACATGGAGGTTCCGAACACAGGTGTCGAGTCTCGCGCCATTCGGGCAGACCGGCAACTCGGATTCGCGATGGAATTGCTCAAATCCACCGGATATCCGGCACTGACGGACATCCAATGCCGGCATTGCAACGGTGCAATCGTCCTCCAGGGGAGAGTGCCTTCCTACTACCATAAGCAGATCGCCCAGGCGGTCTTGCTGGCCGATCCGGCCTTTGAACTGGTACAAAACCTGCTCGAGGTCAACGGGGACGACGCGCCGGCCGCCGTCAGGCCGCGCTGGCGGGAATAACAGCGATGAAACAGCCAAGACGAAAGCTACGTAGCGGAGAGACGCCTCCGCATTTCGCTCGGTTCGAGCCTGGTTGCGGCGGGTGAATGCGACAAGGGTCTGGTAACACCGCCGCGCCGGGCTCGAGTATCTGCTGCTCGCATCAGCCCTGCCGATTGCCGCAGGCAGGCAACCCGAAGGTACGTGATGAGCCCGCGCCCAAGACTCGCAACGGCCGAAGATCTTCGTGCGGCGACGAGAATTGAGGATAGGATGTACGTAGAGAGACATGGCATCTGAAGAAGACGCATCCCATCCTTGCCAAGGTCGAACTCCATTGAACGGAAGATTTTTCCTCCATCAAGTCCTGCACTGCGACGACTCGCCGCACCGTCTGGCGTTGGGAGCTGCCCTCGGTACGTTGGTCGCATTTACCCCCACGATCGGCTTTCAGATGGCCATCGTGGTGCTGCTGGCCTGGAGCCTGCGGGCCAATAAGGCGATCGGAGTGCCGTTGGTCTGGATTTCCAATCCACTCACCATTCCTCCGATCTTCTTCATCGGCTATACGCTTGGACGTTTGCTGATAGGGTGGCCGCCGCTGGACTATTCCTGGTGGGCCGCCCTCCGCACGCCGCCGGTGGGCTGGTGGAGTGCAACGTGGTTCTATTGGAGCCGGACGGTTGAAATCGCCGGGCCTCTGTGGCTTGGCTGCCTTCTCATGGGCCTTCTTGCCTCGATTCCGGCGTACGCCCTCGTCTTCAACGCCGCCAAGCGGCTGCACGCGGGTGTGGAGGTGGATTGCGACCGGACAGGAGTTTTACCTGCAAAACTCACCGGCGAACGTTCGCATCGACGGCGGCCACTACTACCTTGACAAGCCCCGGGAGCCGGAGATGTCGATCACGTAAACCTGCCGGGAGCCCTCATGCACCGAGTTGAATGCCAACATCTTGCCGTCGGGCCGCCAGCGCGGATGCAGATCGCAGCGCGAGTACGTTTCGCGGTAAACCTCCGGCACGAAATAGGTGCCCAACGGCAAGACGGCCTGATCCGACATGCGGAGCACCATCAGTTTGCGCTCGCCCAGCTTGTCCGGATAGGTGTCGGTCGCCATCCACTTGCCGTCGTCGGAGAAGACGCCGTGGCCGTCGAAATCGAGCAGACCGCGACCGACGCGCGTGTAGTCGGACTTGCCGACCGTGAAGAGGACATGGCTGTACACCGCGTCGTTGTACTTGGCGGTAACCATCAGCCTGTCGCCGTCCAGCCAATTGAAGTGCGAGCCTCCCCAACCGTCCGGGAAACATCGGCGCACATTGGCGCCGTCGCGGTCGCACGTGAACGACGTGGTCTCCCACTTGCGAACCACCTGTTGACCGGACAAATTCTCCACGGTCCGTGCCAGCCAGAAGATCTTGGAGCCGTCGCGGCTGAACACCGTGTGGCAGAAGTAGGCCAACGCCTTGGGATCTTTGACCGGCGGCATCTTGTCCCGCGCCGAGGCGATCGTCACGATCAACTTCGCCTCGCCGCTCTCGAGATTCACCAGCCACAGCCCGTCGTCCGCCGGCCACGTGACATCGCTGCGGGCGTCCTGGCCGTTGCCGCCGTAGCCGTAATCGGGACGCGTGAGACGCAGCCGCGCATAGTTGATGCTTACCGCCCACTTGCCGTCCGCGGAGACGGCGCTCACCGGATAGGGCACGACTCGCCGGGTCTTGGTGGTCATGTCGAAGATCACGGACACGAACTTGCCGTCCACCCGATCGTTGAAAATGAAGTGCGTCTGCGGCGCCGTGGCCAGCCAATGCGCCATAGTCGCTTCCTGGAAATTCCAGCAACGTGTCTCGGTCAAGGGGACGAAACGATGATCGTCTTGCGCATCCACAACTCCGAGCACCGCGACATCGGTCTCGGTCGCCAGGCGGCCCTTCACATCGGTCTCCAGCACCGTGGCGTAGCGTCCATCCGCGCTCCACGCATTGATGGCGTAGTAACTCGCGAAGAGGTGGTCTTTGGGACCGGACGTGATGGCGCGCGGCGCCGAATAGGTCGGAAACTCCTCCGCAGCTCCGCCCCCCGCCGCAAACACTGCGACAAGCAGGACCATGTTTCTCATACCCGGACTTCTCATGCGGTATCCTCCCAAACTTGTCATTTTCTGTAGGTCCGAAACCAATCTCGTCCCACCCGGTCCGCCATCCTACCATGACGCCCCCCCTCCGCGTCAACTGCCAGATCGACATTCTGCGTGCCGTTTGCGAGGAAGCAATGAACGGGAGTCGTTCTCGCCGGAGGCGGTGAGGCGGTGGGCGCACCATGCACTCTGCGATTTTAGGCAGCATGGGATTGGTAGCAACGGGAGCCGGTGAGACGCTGCGGGCGATTTCGCCAGAAGCGAGCAAGCGTGGGGGTGTCGCTGAGGTGGTCGGCGA
>JAAYEH010000318.1 GCA_012728855.1 Rhodopirellula sp.
AGCCATTTCAATTTCGGCGATCCGTCGCGAGGCTGGGACTTCCGCTCGCTGGGCCGCGGCAGCGTGAACTTCGAAGAGATTATCCGGGCCCTGAACCAGGTTGGCTACCAAGGCCCGCTCTCGGTCGAATGGGAAGACAGCGGCATGGACCGCGAGCATGGGGCGAAAGAAGCCTGCGAGTTCGTCAAGAAAGTCGATTTCGAGCCGAGCCGGCTGGCTTTCGACGCCGCGTTCGACAAGAAGGAACAAGGGCAGGTCTAGGCGACCGACGTAACCGTTCACACCCACTTTTAGGAGCAATCCCATGGCGCGTCCGGTAACGTTGTGTACGGGCCAGTGGGCGGATCTGCCCGTGGCCGATCTGGCCCGAAAATGCCGCGAGTTCGGTTTCGACGGCCTGGAACTGGCTTGCTGGGGCGATCATTTCGAGGTCGACAAGGCCCTGGCCGACGATGGGTACTGCGCGAAGCGGCGAGAGATTCTCGCCGAAAACGGCATGCGAGTCTTTGCCATCAGCAACCACCTCGTCGGTCAGGCCGTTCTGGACCGCATCGACCAGCGGCATCAGGCCATCCTGCCGCCGTATGTCTGGGGCGACGGAGATCCGGCCGGCGTCAATCAGCGGGCGGCCGAGGAGTTAAAGAATGCTGCGCGGGCGGCGCAGAAGCTCGGTGTGAAGGTGGTAACCGGCTTCACCGGTTCGAGCATCTGGCATCTGCTCTACTCCTTCCCGCCGGTTACGCCGCGGATGATCGATCTCGGTTTCGAGCTTCTCGCCGAGCGATTCAACCCCGTTCTCGACGTTTTTGGCGAGTGTGGCGTGAAGTTCGCCCTGGAAGTCCATCCCACCGAAATCGCCTTCGACCTCTACACCGCCGAGCGAGCCCTGCAGACGCTCAAGTATCGCGAGGAGTTCGGATTCAACTTCGATCCCAGCCATTTGATCTGGCAGGGGGTCGATCCCGTCGAGTTCATCCGGGCGTTTCCCGACCGGATCTACCACGTCCACATGAAAGACGCCAAAGTAACGCTCGACGGCCGCACGGGCATTCTCTCCAGCCACCTCAATTTCGGCGATCCGCGCCGAGGCTGGGACTTCCGCTCGCTGGGCCGCGGCGGCGTGAATTTCGAGGAGATTATCCGGGCGCTCAACGAGGTCGGCTACCAGGGACCACTCTCGGTCGAATGGGAAGACAGCGGCATGGACCGCGAGCATGGGGCCAAGGAAGCCTGCAAGTTCGTCCGAAAGGTGGACTTCGAGCCCGGCAAGATTGCCTTCGACGCCGCCTTCGATAAGGAAGAGCAGACGCAAGCGTAGCCGGCACGAATTACCGGACCGGCCGCAGGATTTCCACGAGCATTTCCGCCTGTTGCCGCGACCACCGCTCGGCGCGATCGGCCAAGGGGGCCGCATGGCCGCCGGAATCAGTCGCCAACAGGCTTTCCTTGAGCAGTTCCTTGCTCGAGTGTGCCGCTTGCTCGACCGATTCCCACAGCGGCGTGCGGTCCTTGATCTTTCTGCCGAGCAAGTAGGCTTCGCCGTTAAGCAGGCAAGTCGGCGTTTTGGCCTGGGCCATCAGAAGCGGAAAAGAGATGCCCCTGGCCGGCAGCGAGATCCAGGCGCAAGTGAGCCGATCGGGATGGGCGGGATCGATCTCGACGGTCATCCCGGAGATCGACGAGCCGAAGCAGATCGAAGGGTTGCGCGAGACGCTGTGAAAGCGTTGGAAGTCGAGCGGGGAGCCTGTCTCGCGGAGCTTTCGGGCGGCAGCGCTGCTTTCGAGTCGGCTGAAATAGACTTTTTGGGAATGAACCCGCGAAACGACGTGACTCGCGTTGTTGCTCACCTCGAGGATCGTCCCCTCACGATCGACGAAGAGCCAGTGGGTGCCGTTGACGTCGCCGCCGGCGTAGTAGCCCTTGTTGACGAACGCCTCGATAATCTCCAGCGCCTCTTTGCAGTTCGCGGCCTTCTCGGCAATGTATCGAAGCAGCGAGCTGTTCATCATCCCTCGATATCGTGGCGGGGCTGCTTCGGGGCAGAGTGCCGAAGGGTCTTCCTTGCGGGTCAGGTCGACCGGATAGTCCGCGGATGCCGCCAACCCCTTCTCGTTGACCATCATCGAGCAGCCGATCATGCTGGCGTCGGAGACGGCAATGAACTTGTTGACCCCCGGCACGGAGCTGGTGAGCACGAACGCCGACTGTTCCTTCTCGACGTTGTCGCGATTCTTGTGAAAGAGGATCGCGCCGCCGGCGAGATCGCCCGAGACGGCATAGGAAGTGCATTCGTGAAGAAAGAGGTTTCTCGGCCCGCCGGCGATCAGTGCGATGTACTGATCTTCGCTGACACCTGCCGCCCGAGCCGCCGCGCGGGATTCCTCCAGCCAGTGCGGCGCAAGCTCTTCCACAATGCCAATGAAGGCTTGGGAGCGATCGATGAGCGTCTGTGGGGAGAGCTTCGCGGCGGCGGCTTTTTGCAGGAAATGCACATCGATTTCGCACGCGATCGCCCGCTTGTTGATCCGTCCCCACGTCTGCCCCACCTCCGCGGGCGTGCCGCCGAGGCGGATCATCGTGAGTTCGTCGGCCCGGGCCTGGGAAGCCGCGAAAAGAAACAGGGCCCACGCAACGGTAGCGGATTTCATGGATTTCTCCTTCGGCAAATGATCGCTGCGGCCCCCTTTCGCGTCACGAGCGAATCAAGGGCGCCGCTCTCACGACGAGATTGCCCGTCGCACGGCGGTGATGAACTCGGGACTCGTTCCACAGCAGCCGCCGACAAAACTCGCCCCGGCGGCAATCAGCTCGGGTACGTAGTGGGCGAACTGCTGGGGTGTCTGTGCGTAGACCGTGCGGCCGTCGATCATCTCGGGCAGTCCGGCGTTGGCCTTGATCCAGATGGGGCGGTCCGTGGCGGCGCGCAAGCGGCGGCAGATGCCGACAAAGCCTTCGACTCCCTGGCCGCAATTCGATCCGATTACGTCGGCGCCGGCGGCGGTGAGCGCCTCGGCGGCCTGCTCCGGTGTGTTGCCCATCATCGTCCGGTCGTGATTCTTGCCGGAATCGAAGGTCATGCAGGCGACGACCGGTAGCCCGGTCTGCCCCGCCGCGGCGACGGCCAGCCGCGCTTCGGCCAGGTCCGACATGGTTTCGATCACAATCCCGTAAGCGCCTGCCTCGGCAATTGCCCGCGCCTGCTCGGAGAAGGCGGCGAGCAAGTCCTCTTCGGTGACTTCGCCCATCACGAGCATCACACCGCTGGGGCCGACCGAGGCGAAGACTTTCGCCCGGTCGCCGGCCGCTCGCAAGGAGATCTCCACGCCTCGGCGGTTGACCTCTGCGACCCGATCGGCCAGACCGTGCCGCTTGAGGATGAAGCGATTGGCCCCAAACGTATCCGTCAGAATCACCTGGCTGCCGGCTGCGACGTAGGAGCGGGCGACTTCCTCGACCAGTTCGGGATGCGTGAGGTTCCAGGCGTCGGGACAGGCGCCGACGTCGAGGCCGCGCTGGTGGAGCTGCGTGCCCCAGGCGCCGTCGGTGACGACCGGGCCGGAGGCGATCAGTTGTGCGATTTGTGGGTGCATGGTTTTCTCCCCGAGATGGCAGGAATTTCAGCAGCCGGACTGATGGGAATCGTCATGGGACGCCATCATCTGCCGCTCGCCTAATACGAGGCCCGGCTCGCAATTGTAATGCACTTACCCGCAACCGTGCCAGTGTCGACTTGGCATCGGCGAAAAAACACGTGCCGCAATCACGGCGCGGCATGTTGCGTGGGATATGCCTGGTTCAGTATAGTAGATTACATCTCGCATCCCAGATTCAACAATCACGGCGTACGAGAAGGTAATGACGGATCGAACGAGCCGGCCGGCGGGTATACTCGGCGTGCAAAGCCCGGCATTGACAGGGGGATTCGCGATGAATCGGGGGGGTTCACGGTGGCTGGTTCTGTCGGGGCTGCTGGTGTTTCTCAGTCTCATGCCGGCCGAGCAAGAGACACGTTGACGGCGGCAAGTGATGACAAAGCATCGGCGAAGAAATAGGTGTCGCAATTGCCGGGAGTCAGCCTCCCGGGAGTTTACGAACGTGGACATGGATCCCATCGGGAGAATTCGACGCCGATGCGTCGAGGAGAGGCGATATGCTTGAACACCGGCGTTTACGGGTGTCGGAACGTGGCGACGTGCTCATCCTGAAATTCGTGGATAGCCAGCTTTCTGCCGATCTGTCCAACGAGATCGGAGTTGAGTGCAAGGCTGCCGCGGACCGAGAAGGGTTCCGGAAGATCCTTTTGGATTTCTCCGATGTGAAATATGTCTGCAGCGACGTGATCGCCAAACTCGTGATCCTGAACAAGACCGTGCGGGAAAAGGGCGGCAGACTCAAGCTGTGTGGGATCTGCCCCTACATTCGAGAAATCCTCGTGATCACCAAACTTGACACGATCATGGACATCGCGGCGAACGAGGCAGATGCCTTGGCGGCGTTCGATGAAACATGACTGGCTGCTGCCGCGCCTTCCAACGGTTCCTGGTTCTTTACTGCCATTGGATTGCCGGATTGCCGAGAAACCATGCGTTCTACGTGCCCGACCGTCATTCATTTCCGAGCAACGGACGCACTCCTTCGATGTGAAAGTGGACGAGGTACTTGCTTTCGTCCTCGCTGATCGGCGGGGCATAGCGGTGACGAACCTCTCTGATTTTCTCAGAGTCGGTCTCCTCCGCAATCACCGTCAACGACAGGCGTTTGCCGACGTAGCCGTCGCCTTCTTCAATGAAAAGGTACGCGGCACTTGGATTGCGCCACACGTTGTCGTGGGAGAGACGCCTTGTCATGATGAATGAGCAAGTCGCGTCGTCTTCCTTATCCAGAAAGTACGGCTTGGCATAGAGTGCCTGATTCACCTGCCCCGCCAAGTCCGTCGTCGCCAGGACGCCAACTCCCTTTGCCTGCTCGAAGTAGTCACTGAGTCTCATGGCATCACCTTCTGGTCTGCAAGTTTCTTGCGATCGCGCCCGTCGTCATCCGAAAATTCAAGGGCCTCCTAAATGATTGCTTAACAAGTGGTTACCGGCAATAGTCCTGCCTTGGCCAGAAGAACCAAGGCGCTTTGCCCCCACCCCACCACCAATAATAGCAGCCCCCCAAGTTGGCGGAAATGTGAGACGGCTCTTGACGCACGATCCTGCTGTGGTAAATTACTTTGTGTGACAAAGCCATCCGATTGGGAGGTCCGCCATGGACGTTGACGAAGCCCAAGCTCGTATGCAGGAAATCCAGCGGATCATGGAGCGGGCAACGCTCTTCACGCTGTTGCCCGGCATGTCGGCCATCCTTGGTGGGATCTTGGTATTGGCCGGCTGCGCGGCGAGCTATGCCATGTTCCGCTCCCTCGACTTCGCCGATATTCTTCGCCTGTCACTGAGCAGCCAGGCCGCCTTCTGCGTGATGTGGTTTCTGATTGGGGTGGTCGCTCTGCTGCTGGAAGTGGTTCTCACGGCACGGGCAGCTCGAAAGGAGCAACTCGTGCCCGCCCATCGTCCGATGCGCGTTGCGGCGTTCTCGCTGACGCCGAGCGTGCTCGTGGCCGTGGTTCTGACGTTCAAGTTCCTGATCCCGCTGGAACCGAGGGCGGAAGAAATCCAGTACATCGTGCCCGTCTGGATGATGCTCTACGGCACGGGCGTTTACACGGCGGGCCTGTTTTCCATCCGGCCGCCCCGTGTCCTGGGCCTGGTGTTTCTGGCGACGGGAGTCGTCGCCCTGCTGGGTTTCCCGGAATACGGTGTCGTTTCGGCCGCGTTGTCTTTTGGTTTGCTCCACGTCATTTTTGGAGTGTATGTCGTGCGGAAACAACGCCAGACGGTGGTTGCATGAGCGGACCCGTCAAACCTGACGACATCGACGCGGTCATTCATGAGCGCGTGCGACTGGCCATCGTGGCCGCGCTGGCCGTGTCGCCGCAACTGAGCTTCAGCGAGTTGAAGTCGATGCTGGAACTCACCGACGGCAACCTGAGCGCCCATTCGCGAACCCTGGAGGAGGCCGGCTATATCGTCGTCGAGAAGACTTTTCGAGGACGGCGTCCCTACACCGCCATGCAACTGACGACGAAGGGGCGAAAGGCTTTTGACCGTTACGTGGAAATGTTGCGCCAAATCGTCGACCGAGGAGACCAAGCCATGAACGACTCATCATAAGTGGGACGTGCCGGGTGGATTTTTTTTGGACACTAACTTTGCGATGCAAAGGTCTTTGCAGGAGAGACCATATGAAACACCGACTTCTGCTGATCCTGGCCGCCGTGCAACGGCCGGGCGACCAACACTTCCGGCTCATCAAGTACTCCCAGTTTCCCCCGCTGAGCTTGATGACCATCGCCGGCCTCACGCCGGACCACTGGGAGATCACCGTGCGAGACGAGCACGTTGAATCCTCCGAAGTCGAGGAGGACGTGGATGTAGTGGGCATCCAGTGCTACATCTCCTCGGCGAGCCGGGCTTACGAGTTAGCGCGGCGGTGGCAGTGGCGCGGGGCGAAGGTCGTGCTGGGTGGTTTGCATCCGACGAGCATGCCCGACGAAGCGGCCCAACACGCCGATGCGGTGTGCATCGGGCCGGCGGAGACGGTGTGGGGCCGGATTCTCGATGACTATGAGCGCGGGCAACTCCAGAAGTTCTACCGGGGGCGGAGCGAAGGATCGGCGGCCTTGGTGCCACCCGCCCGCCGCGACCTGATGAACCCGCGAGCCTACCTCATCCGTCACACGATGGTCACGTCGCGCGGCTGCCCGCATGCGTGTGATTTCTGCTACAAGAGCAGCTTCTGGGGTCCGACGTACTACGAGCCTCGCCCCTTGGCGGAGGTCGAACGCGAACTGAGCCAGATCGACGACCGTCTGGTCTTCTTTCTGGACGACAACCTGCTGGCCAACCGGCGCCACGCCCATGCACTGTTCGAGGTGCTCCGCGGTTCGGGCATCGTCTGGCAGGCGGCGGCGTCGCTCGACGTGGCCCGCGATCCTCGTTACCTCGAAGAGGCCTACGAGGCGGGGTGCCGCAGCCTTTTCGTGGGTTTCGAGTCGCTTTCGCCCGCCAATATGCGGGGCAACAACAAGCCGGTGAACGCGGCTACGGACTATGCGGAGGTTTGCCGCCGCTTCCACGACACCGGCATCATGATCAACGGCAGCTTCGTGTTCGGTTTCGATTGCGACGGTCCCGACGTCTTCGATCGCACGTTGGAGTTCACGGTCGAGAACAAGATTCTCACGGCCTCGTTTCACGTGCTGACACCGCTGCCCGGCACGCCGGTATTCGCCCGCCTGGAAGCCGAAGGACGGCTTCTGCACCGCAACTGGACACTCTACGACACGTATCACGCCGTCTTCCGGCCGAAGGGAATGACTCCCGAGCAATTGGAGGAAGGCTACGGCCGCGCGAAACGCGAGTTCGCCACATGCAAATCGATTCTGCTGCGATCGCTGGGCTTGCCCGGCACCCTGAAGCGGATCGCTTACAACGTGGCGTGGACGAGGATGGATCCGCTCTGGGTGGCGATTATCCGGGCGGGACTCATGCCGCTGGCCACGCGTATTTTCGAGCGGGTTCTCCAACTGAGCACGAAAGACCAGCGCCGGCAGCACGATCCCGCGATGCTGCAGGCGAGTGCAATATCGGACCAACCTCTCGTTCATCCGGGCGCTGCGGCGAGCGAGTGGACATCGCTGTTTGCATTGGGGGCTCCGGCGGCGGAGAGTTGTTATCCACCCGGCGACAGCTTCATCGGTGTCAATTCGGTTGACCGGGGATGCTCCGAATCAGCTTTCGCGTCATCGCCAGCGGAATCAGACCGACGACACCAAATGAACAGTCGAGAAGCTGCCACCAGAACGGAACACCGCGGATGGGGCCGCAAATCAAGGCTAGCGGAATGACCAGGAGGCAGGCAATCATTCCAAACTCGACGACCCAAATGTTCCTCACGGGGTCTCTCAGCGGCCCCCAGAAAGCAACGGCGATCACAAGATGAGCAAACGCCAACCAGTCGGTGCCATAGGCAAGGAACGGGTACTCGCGGTCCATGGTTTGCAGACCCTCCCGAACGTACGCCAGCCAACTCGCGAGTCCCGGAAGCAGAGCCCCGACGGTCGTGCCTGGACCGAACCAAGACGTGAGCACCTGCAATTCCCGCGTGAGCGGAAATGCGGTAAGCCCGCTCAGAACCAGTCCTGCGATGAACAACCCCAGCAGGAGGCGAGCATATCGAAGGCGCTGCGGGATTGGAGTTTCGTCGATTCTCATGGGCATTCCTTGCTGCGGGCGAGGTTTTGGCGGCTTGGGCCTGGCCTATTCCAATCCAGAAGCCGATTGGTTTCCCGTGCTCGAAAAACGGTTCCTCACTGACCAACCAAGAGGCAACCGCCAAATCGGCGGTGGAAAGGGGGATTTGCCATGTCGATACCTACAGCTTACGCCCAAACGAAATGGCGACGCGTGAGGCTCGGCTTCGATTTTGCGGTCTCCGGCGTGGTCATTGTGCTCGCGCTGATGCTTTTCATTTACCCGGCGGTGACCATTTCCATTCTGCTGCTGGACTCGCAACTGCACAAGACCGGAGAAAGCCGTCTGGTCCCGATGTGGTTCAACTCCGCCGCGGAGAGATACCTTTCGTGGGCGAACACCTACCTCGAGACGAACTACGCGGAATCGCTCTACCACGATGACATTCCCGCCACGGAATGGCCCATATTCGGCTCGGTTTTCTTTCTCGTCACTGCGGAAGATCTCCAGCGACAGGGGAAGGTCGATGCGACCCGAGGAACGGTTCGTGACGCCGTGGAAAAGGCAGCCGAGATTGTGGCGTCGCCGGTGACGGCCACGTGGGTGAAGACCAAATGGGGAGATGGTTACCTGGAGAAAGAGAACGTATTCTACCGGATGCTGCTGATCATGGGGCTGTCGTCCTACGAGAGAATCACCGGCGACGAGCGATATCGCGCGCTCATGTCGACGCAGCGAGCGACCCTGGCCGAAGAATTGGCCAAGGCGGAGTTGCACCTGCGAGATGACTACCCGAACGAGTGTTATCCGGCGGATATGCTCTGGGCGGTCGCGGCGATTCAACGTGCGGCGCGGCTCGAGGACACAAACCACGACGAATTGGCTGCGAGCCTGATCGCCGTATTCGACGGGCCGCTGAAGGCGCCGGAGGGCCTGCCTGCTTTTCAGGCCGAGTCGCGGTCGGGCCGAATTGTCCAGGGCGCTCGCGGTTGTGCGAACTCGGGCCTGCTTCTCTTCGCCGCCGAACTGGACCGCGAGGTCGCGGGCCAGTGGTACCGTGCCTACGAGGCAAATTTCTGGAAAGACACGGGCTGGGTCGTCGGCTTCAGCGAGACGCCGCACGACTGGCACGCGCCTTTCATGGACGTCGATTCCGGCCCCGTGGTATTTGGATGCGGTTCGGTCGCGACGGCCTTCGGCATCGGTGCGGCAAAGGCAGTCGGACGGTATGACCACGCCGCTCCGTTGACGATCGAAACCATCGCCTGCTCATGGCCGACGCCGCTGGGGTTCCTGATTCCCGGCCTGATGGGGCGCCTGGCAGTCCAGAGTTGGAGCCTGGGCGAGGTTGCAATTCTTTTCTCCATGACAAGACCGACGTGCGGCATGGAACGAGTACCGTTCGAAGGCTCCACGCCACGGATAGTGTGGCTGTTGCTTACCAGCTATTCCGGCCTGGGGCTGTTCTTCATCTGGTTCGAGATCCGGTGTTGTCGTCGCCTGATCCGCCGACACAAGGGTTCAATGGGAAAGGAAGAGGACAGGTCCATGTTTTCGGCCGGCGTCGATCGTTCCTACTCGTGATGAGGCGACTCTTGGCCGACTAGCGTCGCCCGTCGGGTTCGCGTACACTGGATCGGCACAGTCTGAGTCGGAGAGGCCCATAGCCCGGAACGGACTTGATGGCCCATTGAAAAGGGGACAGGCGCCGAGTGGCAGGGGGCTTCTTGATACTGCCAGCCGTACTCCTACCAGCAGTTGCAGGACAACCGCCAGTGCAACTGGAACGTGTTCACTTGGCGGTTCCAATCCCCGTACATCTTCGACCATCCTCGTTTCACCAGCGGCCAAGCTGATAGGTTACCCGTGTTGCAAGTCCAAGGAGACAGTAACGATGAATGTCGAGCAGCGTCCCTTCAGGGATCTTTGCGTCCTTTTCCTCTCCCTGTCAGTCGCCTTCGTGGCTGCGGTCACGAAAACCGCTGCCGCCGAACCGATTGTATCGCCGCCTCCGCGCGAAGACCTCGATGTGTCGCTGGAGCCGCCGGTGATCATCACCGCGCCCGGGCCGGAGTATCAGGACGACGCGCGGCCCGGCGCCATGATCATCGGTATGGATCGCACGCCGAAGGGCCGCATCTGGGGTTGCTGGACGGGTACCGGTGACAAACCCGATACCTATTTCATTCTCGCCAGCAGCGACGACGGCGGGCAATCGTGGTCGAAGCCGCGCTTGGTCGTCGGCGCCGCCGACCCGAGCAGGAAACCGCAGCGGCGCGCCCTCGTCGGCAACGTTTGGACCGATCCGCTCGGTCGCGTTTGGCTCTTCTTCGATCAAAGCCTCGGCGGGTTTGACGGCCGCGGCGGCGACTGGTTCATCCGCTGCGACCATCCCGACGCTGCCGAGCCGGTCTGGTCGAAGCCGGTGCGGATTGCCGATGGTTGTACGCTGTGTAAACCGACCGTGCTCAACAGCGGCGACTGGCTCTTGCCCGTGTCGCTGTGGACGCGTGACAAGATCAACCCGGTCCGGTTTCGCGAGGCGCATCACGACCTGGACGTGGTTCGGATGGCGAACGTCTTCGTCTCAACCGACCAGGGCGGTACCTGGACGCGACGGGGCGGCGTGGCGTTTCCGGAAAGTGATTTCGACGAGCACATGATCGTGGAGTTGCACGACGGCCGGTTGTGGATGCCGGCACGCACCAAGTACGGGATGGCCGAGAGTTTTTCCTCCGACCAGGGCCGCACCTGGAGCAAGCCGAAACCGGCAGCCATCAAGAATGTGAACGCCCGGTTTTTTGTCCGGCGCCTCGCGTCGGGCCGGCTATTGCTCGTAAAGAACGGGCCGGTCACCGAACGGCTGAAAAAGCGCTCGCACATGTCGGCATTTCTCTCCGATGACGACGGCCAGACGTGGCGCGGCGGCCTCGTGCTCGACGAGCGCGCCAGCGTATCGTATCCCGACGGTTTCCAGGCGCCCGACGGCCTGATCCACATCCTCTACGACTGGAATCGCCACACCGACGCGGAAATCCTGATGGCCAAGTTCCGCGAGGAGGACGTGCTGGCCGGCCAGTTCATCTCGCCCGATGCCAGGCCTCGCATCCTCGTCAACAAGGCGCTGGGCCCAAAACCGAAGCCCGCGCGGGTCCGCATCATCCTCGACACCGACATGTCGGGCGATTGCGACGATGCGGGCGCGCTGGCACTGTTGCACGCGCTGGCCGACCGCGACGAGTGCGAAATCCTGGCCGTGGTGACCAATCGCAAAGACAAGACCAACGCCTCGGCCGCCGCCGTGGACGTCATCAACACCTACTACGGCCGTCCGAACCTCCCCATCGGCACCGACAAGGTCGGCCCGACCGATCTCCAACGCACCAGTCCCTACGCCCGCGCCCTGCGCGACGAGTTTCCGCACGATGCCAGGCCGGACGACCATATGCCCGATGCGCTCGACGTGTATCGCAGTGTGCTCGCCGAACAGCCTGACGAAAGCGTGACGATTTGCAGCGTGGGGGCATTTTCCAATCTCGCGGAACTGTGGCAGCGGGCGCCTGAGTTGGTGCTCACCAAGGTGCGCCGACTGGTGGTGATGGGCGGTGAGTTCCCGAAGCGGACGCGGCCCGAGACCAACGTCCGTACCCATCGCGAAGCCGCGCGCGTCGTCGCCTCACAATGGCCCGGTGAGATCGTCTGGCACGGCTTTGAGATTGGCAACCGCCTGATCACCGGCGCGGGATTGCAACAGACGCCGAAGGACAATCCTGTCCGCCGCGCTTACGAGCTGAAGCCATTCGGCAAGCGCGCCGCCCTGGACGGCGGCCAGCCAAGTTGGGACCAGGGCGCGGCGCTCTTTGCCGTACGCGGCGGAACTGCCCAAGGTGGAACGCCTGCGACTGCGGCAAGGTTAGCGAGTTCACCGCCGCCGGTCGCGGAGGAACCGCTCTGGCGGGCGGTCCGCGGCGGCCGCGTGGTTGTGGACGAGCAAGGCGTCACAATGTGGGAGCAAGGCGCCATCATGCGCCACTACTATATGAAGCTCCAAGGTGAACCGGCCAAGCTCGCGGCCATCATCGAGTCACTGATGATCCAGCCGCCCATGCGAAAGTGATCACCCTGAAGAAACCTGGAAACGTGGGGCCTGGTCTTGACTTGTAACTCTTGATGCCGGTCTCCTAAAAGCGGTTCAGCGGTTCAATTTCCCCGTCAGCCATCCCCAGGCCAGCTCATCTGCCGTTTGTGCTGTTCGACTGCGGCACGGAGCGACTCGTTCGGTTCGGCATCCGGCCGTCCAACATCCGGTCGATCTCATCGATGGTGAATCGGGTGCTGACCACGGAGTGTTTCTCTTTTCCAGGGCGGTACTTGATGTAGGTGGTGGCGACCGTCGTGCCGTCGGGCAGCCGTTCCATGCCCGGATAGCCACAATCCCCGCCGGCGAAGCTGTGCAAGAGCTTGACGCGGCACACCCCCGGCCGCCCCTGGCGAATGTCCTCGTACGTGCCCACCCAAGCGACGAAGTGCCCGCGCGTGGGACTGTTCGGCGCCATATCGCGGAAGGCGATCACCAGGCGGCCGTCCGACGCGTAGACGCCCATGTGCCGGTCGCCGCTCAAGCCCCAGGGGGTGTCTGCGGGCTCGCTCCAGGTCTGGCCCTCGTCGCGGCTGAACATCATCAGGCTGCGGCCCTTGTGGGTGTTCTCGCGCATCAGGCAGCAAAGCTCTTCACCGTCCGGCGAGCGGAAGGCGAAAGGCTCGCAGGGGTTTTTGCCTTCGACGGAGGCAACGACTTTCGGCTCGGACCAAGTGAATCCTCCGTCGGCGGTGATGGTTTGCAGCACCTGAAGAGGGCTGCGGTCCTTGCCGTCCGGCCCCTTGTGATAAAGGCCCAGGTAACGGCCGTCCTTGAGGCGGACAATGCTGCTGAACGTCATCACGCAGCGAAACTGCTCGCCGAGCGGCTCCAACTCCCGCCAAGTCTTGCCGTCGTCTTCACTCACGATGCGAGGCATGTGCGGTTGGGCCGAGAAGACCCAAAGCCGCGCGTTGCCGTGCGGATCGACCAGCCGATAGATGCTCGGGCAATTGCGATGTTTGCTGAACCCTTCCGGGAGCGTCTCGTCCAGACGCGTCCAGGTAAGCCCGCCATCGTCGCTGCGGGCCATGGGGCCGGCCGGACCGCCGTGATTGACGCTCCAGACGGCAAAGATCGTCTTGCCGTCGGGCATCAGCAGTGTCGTCGGGTGGCCCTGGTAGACGTCCTCCGTGCCCGCGGCCACGATCACGTGGCGATGCGTCTGTTCGGAGATGTCGATCAGCGGCAACTCTCCGGGACCGTCGAGCGACTCCAGCGGGAAGCCGGCGAAGACGATCCACTCGTAGGGCTGGGAGTGCCCGGCCTCGTAGAGACAGGCGATCCGCCCATCGGCGAGCACGGCCAAGTCGGAATAGGCGCTGGGACCGGCGTGGAGCACACGAGAAGCCGACCAGGTGTGTCCCTCGTCGAAGCTGGCGCGGACCGTCATGTTCACGCGGCTGTCGGCGCTGGCCGGATTGCTAAACAGGATCACGCTGCCGCCGGCTTCACTCGGCCGGGCGAAACGCTCCACGGCGGCCTGGCAGATCGGCTCGATCAGCGCCGGATCGAACCGCTGCTCTTTCCAGGTCAGGCCGCCGTCGTCGCTGACGGCCACCTGCCGGTTCTTCTGCGAGCGGTCGTAGTTCCGCATGTTCAGCATCAGACGCCCGCCGGCGAGTTCCACGACTTCGCACTCGTTGACCTGGTGTTCGGGTGTGCTGCCGCCGAGCTTCCAGTTCTCGCCGTGGTCGTCGGAATAGAGGACGTGGGAGTAGTAGTGCTCTGTGGCCGCTTCGATATGGTCGCAGGGAATGACCAGGCGGCCTTTGTGGGGGCCGTTCTGGATCTGGATGCCGCTGCCCGGGCCCGTGGCGTACCAGGTCCAGTTGTCTTTTTTCACGTCGGCCGTGATCTCCCGCGGAGTGTTCCAGGTCAGACCGTCATCGGTCGAGCGGGTCACGAAGACCCGCCGCGTGTCCTTGCTGGTCCGGGCGATGATCTGCTTTTCGTGGTCGTCGCCCCGGTTGAAGGTCATCAAGAGCCAGATCGTGCCGGTCTCCCGATCGACAACCGCGCAGGGGTTTCCGCAGGTGTTGTCGGCGTCGTCCCAAACGACGTGCTGCTTGCTCCAGGTCCGGCCGCCGTCGGTGGATCGCTTCACGAGCAGATCGATGTCACCGGTATCGCTGCGGGAGTTCTTGCGCCCTTCGCAGAAGGCGAGGACGGTTCCCTTCGTGGTAACGGCCAGGGCGGGAATCCGATAGGTGTCGTAGCCGTCCTGTCCGCTGATGTACAGCGGCTCGCCCACCGGCTGTGGCGGCGGAGGCGGGTCGGTCAATTCACCTTGGATCTCGAAGGAGGAGAGCGCGATCCGATTTCGCCAGGGACGGAAGCCAATCCGCTCGACCGGGCCGTTCCATTTTTCCTTGCGATGTATCTCTTGGTTGTCGATCAGCAGTCGCGTGGTTCCCTCGGTACGAACTGCCTCGAATTGGATCATCCGGACCGGCTGCCAGGCATCCGCCGCGCTGCCCACCTTCTGACTCTTGCCGCCGAACAGAGGGCCTTCAACAAACAGGCTTTTTCCTCCCCCGTCGAATCCCACGTGGCTATCGTTGAGCACGAACGAGGCAGCGGTGCCTTCGAGCCGTGCCAGGGTCAGCCGCGCGGTGATCCGGAAATCGCCGGGCCCGAGATCCTTCGCGGCATAGAGGAAGCGGCCCATGCCATCCGCGGCCAGGCCGTCTGCGGCATTCTCCCAGGCCGCGCCGACATACCGCACCGCCACGGCCTTGCCGTCATGCACGACCGCCAGGGTTTCCGCCGCGGGCAGGCGGACACACCAGGTGCCGACTATCAGAGCAGCCACCAGCAGAGCTTTCTTCATCGATGCGTTCCTTATCGTGGTGAGCATTCCTGAGAGATTGCGGCGCCCTCCAGTGTACCCATTCGACCCTGGCGGCACCATCGATGCTGCGTAGCCGTTCACGCGTGTCGCTGATGGCGTCCGGAGCAACCGGAGTCTCACCGCTGCCGCAGCCGGCCGTCGGGCGGTTGCCAAGTGGGTTCGTCGGTAATGACCAGGGCGTCGTAACGGACGTTCGGCGCGAGATTGTCGAGCGTCAGTGTGCGCCGGCCTTCCGGCAGTTCGACGGACTCGAGGTCGGCCGTGCCGGGCCAGGCCCAGGTCCAAAGCCTCTCGGCGAGCCGGCTCCCCGGAGCGATGAGCCGGTCGGGCACGTGCAAGTCGGTCGAACCGCCGCCGAGGACGGCGACGCGGCGGCCGTCGATCGTCGCGCGGACGGATTGAGACACCTCGCCGCCTCGATCGCCCGAGCCACGAGGCAGGTAGCGGAGCCAGAAGTAGTAACGCCCGGCGTGTGGTATGTCGATCTTCCAACTCGTCTTGTTCGCCGCGACATCCTGCGGAACGAGGTAGACCTTGCCTCGCATCCCGTCCGCGGTGGAACGCTCGAACGTTCCTTCGATTTCGGCGTCGGCGAAATGCAGTTCGATAAGGGCCGGCGCCACGTCGCGAGGCGGCGTTGTGGCGCTTACCAGCCGGCCGATCGGGCTCTCGTTGCCCTGCCGGTCAACGGCCGTGACGGCGTAGTGGTATTCGGCGCCCGCTTGCAGTCCCCAGTCGATCAACTCGGCCTCGGTCGGAGAGCCGATTCGCAATTGCTGCCGCGGAGCGTCGAACGCCTCGGACGCGGAGTACACGTGGTAATATGCCAAGCTGGGTGACTGCGACGGCTTCCACGTCAACCGATTGACTCGAGGACGGATATTCTCGACGCGCAAGCTCTCGACCGCCGGCGGGGACTCCGCGTTCTGCGGGCGCGGGCCGCCGGGGGTGAGCTGGCTATCGGTGGCCAGACAGACGAGATCGAGTTGGGCCGTCGCATCGGAGGTAACCAGGCCGACGGTCAGGCACCCGGCGTCCAGGGCCACAGGGCCGTCGCCGGCGCGAACCCATGTCCAGCGATCCTCTCGGGTACTTACGGTCAGGGCGCGGCCGGCCACGGTGATTTCCCAGCGGCTTTGCTCGGCCTCCCGCCCGCGCACGCGGGCCCAGACGTGATACCGCCCGGCTGCGGGCAGGTTTACCTGCAGGCTCGCCTGGCCCTGCTCGGCCTTGGGATGTCGGTAAAGGTAGTACCAGTCGGAGGCTCCGCGCCGGTCCGCTCCGATTGCCAACCCGGGCAGCGCCGCGGTGGGCAGGTCGCGGATCGCGTGTTCGGCCTCGGCGTACACGACTAACGGCGCGTCGATCGTACCGGGCAGATCGACGCCCGCGCGGGCCGCCTCCTCGGAGTAGCCGCTTTCGAGGCCCGAATGCTCCAGCGAACTGACCACATAATAGTACGCCCGGCCCGGTTGCACGGTCGCGTCGCGCCAGGTGGGCGCTTCGACGGGTTTGGGGGTGACGAGTTGGTACCCGTCGCCGCTGTGCTGGCTGCGATAGACGAGGTAGCCGCGTGTCTCGCGGTGGTAAGCCGAGGGCTCCCACGCGAGGACAACCGCGCCCTGGTCCGCCTTCCACGAAAGATTGACCGGCGGGCGGGGGCGAGCCATTACGGCGACGTAGTTGCGGAACCGTCCCGTCATGCTCGATCCGTAGTGGATTTTCGTGGTGTCCGGGCTGAGCATCGAGAAGTCGCCGCCGGAATAGTAGCCGTTGAACCGATGCTTGGTATCGACGATCGGCTGAAACGTGCCGTCGCTGAAGACCTGAAACTCGACGTTGGCGTTTTGCGGTCGAAGATAGCTGCCGAAGTGCCAGCCGCGAACCCAGCCCACGAGGAAACGGGGATGCTTTTGCCAGTGGAGATGGTAATTGCCGCCGTTGGCGGAGAGACGTATGGACTGCGTCTGTCCATCGCAGACGCGGACGATACGCGTCGCACCGCCGTCGACGGCAATGTGTTGCCAGTCGGGGGACGGCGATTCATGCCCGTGTGTGGCGTGAGGAATGTTCCGCCAGAGATTGTCAAGCTCGTCCATCCCGAGGCCGACGGGCAGCCGCACGCCCGCTGCAAACCACGGCAGCCCGTAGGCGTTCCACTGTTCGCCGCGGGGATATTGTACCCGGTTGTCGTGAAACGCCCGCAGGTAGTTCGTGTTGCCGCATAGAGGCACGGCGACGCAGGTCTTTTCGCCGGTTTCTCGGTCGACGAGCATTCCCGTGCGGAGGGCGATCAGGTCGCCGTATTTCGGATGGTCGTAGATGACGTTCACGTGGTTGCCGCCGATGGACTCGCCGCCGGGTCCGATCGGCCGGCCGTCGTACAGGGACAGCACGGGGATGGGGAATTTCTCGTCGCGCTGAAAGGGCACGAAGATGCCCCGGTTGGGCAGGTCGACGAAGATGTGGCGTTGGTCTCGCGTCAGGCCGTATACCCGCTTCCCCGAAGCTGGCCAGGCCAACGGCTCCCACTGGGCAATGATCTTTTGCTCGCCGGTCCGCCAGTTGGTCCGCGCCACGTTACCCTCGGGACTCGCGGGGCCGTAGAAGAGGTCGGGGTTTTCCGGCGCCCAGACGGCCGGCCGGCCGCCCCGGCTCGGCCGCATCCGCGAGAATTCGCTATGGATAAACCAGCCCCCGTGCAACCGATCGCCAATCGCGCGCGGCCCCTCGACGAAGAGAGTCGACGCATCCGGGTTCCAGGCAGGCCAGATGGAGGCGGTGCCGCAATGGTCGACCGTGGGCGAGTTGTCGAGCATCCACACGGGGGTGCCGAACTGCCGATCCTCGAAGATCATCCGCAGCGTCATCAGATCGTCGCCTCGCTGGAACAGATCGTACGGCTTGTGCCCATGCCGCTCGATAAAGCTCTCCAGCCCTTGAACCGGGTCGGGGTCGGGCTCGTCGCCGGGCGGCAGCGCGGCGATCGCATCGGCCGGCGTCCGGGGCAACCGTCGCAGCAGGGCCCGGCCGAAGGTCACTTCGCCGCCCACGTTGGCCGGCGCCGCGATGCCCACCGAAACGGTTTCGGTTCCCTCGGGCACCACGAAGGCATGACGCAGCAGTCGCGGCGTATCCGGCGTGACAACCGATCGGTCGAGGCGGACTCGTTCTTGCTTCACGATCGCGCTGGCGCGGAGCGATATTTGCTGCAGCGTGCCGACGGCTTCGATGGCGAATTCGTACGGGCCCGGCTCGAGCCGGATCGCGGGACTCCACACTTGCGGCCAGTAGCTCGCCGCGCCGTGCTTCCACAGCCGGACGGCATTCTCGCCTTCGCCGAAGGGAGAGGCCACTGTATCGACGGTCCCCTGGGAAGCATTGTTGACCTCAGGGCTGGTGAGCGCGACGCCCCACGGCGCCGGTGCCCCCTTGCCGCGCGGGCCGGCAAAGCTGCCGTTGGCCAGCAGATTCGGCGCATCCGTGCCGGCGGAGGCGTTTGGGGGCGTTTCGCCGGCATCGACCGCGATTGCGACGTCGCACAGGGCGTACAAGCCAAGGACGACGAAGCTAGCCAAGGCCAGGCGTCGATCAAACCGTCGTCGCGACATGTCTTTCATCATGGTGCTCCAAGTGGTTGACGTTGGCGCCAGTCATATTACCCTGCCGACGCGGTCGAGGAAAGTCATAGCCGCTGGGCCGCCGCATCCGTGCGGCGGACGCCTTCGCTCTGTTGCCCACCGCGGCACGATGGTAAACTGAATCCGAGTTCAACCCGAATAACGTGGCCGGCATCGGCGTCGGGCTTCTGTACCGTTGGCTGCCTGTTCGCGAGGGTGTCGTGATGGAACGAGTTGAGAGGAAAATCGCGTCGAACATGTGCAAAGGCCCAGAAGCGCACACGGATAGAGACACACGGATAAGAAAGAGGATGGGGCGCTTTACCTTCCGGAGAAACCATGACTTCCCGCCAGCGAGTCCTGACCGCCTTTGCCCATGAAGAACCGGATCGGGTGCCGCGGTGGTGCGGCGCGTCGCCGGAGTTTCTCGCCAAGGCCCGGAGCCAGTTGAACC
>JAAYEH010000319.1 GCA_012728855.1 Rhodopirellula sp.
CGATCTCGTGCTCGTCGCGGTTCCGCTCTCCGTCACTCCGGACGTTCAATCGCCGCCCGAAGAGGCGATTCGCGCCTATCGCTGGGTTTTGAACTGGTCGCTCAGTTTCGGGCTGCAACAATGGGACGTGGTGGGAATCGCCCCCTCGGTGCTTCGGGCCGATCTGACGCCGGAGGAGAAGCGGCGCGACGACTTTGCCCGCCGGATGATTCGCGCTCAAGACCTGAGCTTGATTGCACGACAGGACAACGACACGTCGCCCTCCGAGCAGATCCTCCAGAGTTGGTTGCGCGACCAGCTTGGCGGGAAGTGACCTTTCGACGGCTGTTCGCGGCTTCCGAGAGGGTCATGCATGGGACGTATCTCCTTTTCTTCTCGGCGAAGCATGACGGATCAACAACCCCGAGAGTCCTGGCGTCGCACGGTTCTCGGGCAGCACCGCTGGCTCATCTTCGTACTCCCTTTTGCCACGTATATGCTCGTCGGCTCGATGGAGCCGACGCTCCAAACGCCCGGCGGAGCGTCGATCGGGATGGCGATTGCCTACCGCCATTATCCGGTCGTCTATGCCGTGAAGATCCTCCTGACGGTCGCCACGATGCTTGTTGTCTGGCCCGGTTACCGGCAGTTCCCTCGCCGCGTGACGGTGCTGGGCATTCTTGTCGGGCTGATCGGCGCCGCGGTCTGGATCGGACTGGCCGAACTTCAAGTGGAACAGCGTCTGCTCGCGCCGCTGGGACTCGATCGCTTCATCGACCTGGGCCGCCGCAGCGCGTTCAATCCTTGGCAGGAGATGGGCAGTGCCCTGTGGGCCGGCGTCTTCTTGGCGATACGCCTGCTGGGACTTGTTGCCGTGGTCCCGCTGATCGAGGAGTTCTTCCTCCGCGGTTTTGTCATGCGCTTTCTTGTGGACAACAAGTGGTGGGAGGTGCCCATTGGCAAGGTCAATCGCACCGCGGTGATTGCCGGCACTCTCGTGCCCATGCTCGCCCATCCGGCCGAACTGTTGGCGGCTGCCGTCTGGTTCTCTCTGGTCACCTGGTTGATGGTTCGCACGAAGAGCCTTTGGGATTGCGTTGCGGCCCACGCCGTGACCAACCTGATCCTCGGCGTCTACGTCCTCTGCAGCGGAGACTGGTTTTTGATGTGATCCGTGTAGCGGTCTCTATTCAACGGCGGCGGTAAACCTCATGCCTGAATCGGAGAGAACCCTCGACAGACGCCGTGACCGCTCGCGCGCCGTGCTGCGCGCCATCGTGATTCGGCTCGCTTTCTGTTGCCTCCTCATCGGCGCAGCGGTTCTCGTTCTGCCCGATCTGCGGTGGTGGCTCCTTCGCAACACCGCCGCCGAAAACACTGCGCCGTCGCAAGCCACTCCAACCGGTCCCGGCTGGCCCCATCTCCGCGGTCCGCACCACAAAGCCACGTCGGCGCCGCTGGAGCGAGCCTTTTGTCTTCACCTGGCCGGCCGCGCTCTTCGTCGTCCACCAGCTCGTCCTCTCGGCGACGATGTGGTCCGGACGACCGGAGGCAGGCCGAAAAGGAGCTTGGATGGCGGCAGTGGCCTTCAGCATGTTTTTGACCACTTGCGGACTGTATTTCCATGTCTGCCGGCAAGCGGGAATGGCCGTGCAGTGGGTCTTTCTTATCGGATTCGTACCGTCGTGGCTGGTCGCCGTTCCCGCGGCGTATGCCATGCTCCGCCGCCGAGAGATGGCATTCGATCTGGCTTGGGTGCTGGCGAGCTTCACCGCCTACTTCTGGGCCTGTGGCGCGTTCAGCTTGTGGAAGGCGGCGTGAGAGGCGTCTTTCGAAAGACCGTCCCTTCCCCAGCGTTCTCAAAGCCGAACTTGCGGAGCAGACCGACCGCGGGCGTATTGGTCTGGGCGGTCATGGCTTCCATCACCGATACCCCCTGGGCCGCCAGCGAGCGGAAGGCTTCACCCAGCAGAAACGTGGCCAAGCCGCCGCGACGATGGTTTGGCGCAACCAGCATCTCCACGAGTCCAGCCGCGCGGAGCCCTCCAAAGGCGCCCGTCGGCTCCATGCTTCGTACGGTCGCCGTCGCCAGCGGCTCGCCGCCGCCGCGCGGCACCAGTTCGAAGCGGGTCATGTCGAAATCGCCCCAGCGGCTTGCTTCCCAGAAATCCCTTGTCGGCGGGTCCATGCGAACTTCGACGATCAGCCGCCTACGGAACTCTCGCTGCTGACGATCGACGGCGGGCCGAAAGCCGCTCAGATCCCGCCGCAGCACGAATGTTCTGGCGTCCTCCTGATAACCGTGAGACGCGAAAAGCCGGCGAGAACTTTGATCGGCATCGAGAATACCCGGCGTCTCGCTGCCGCCGTACAACCCCAGGTAGAAGGGGCTCATCGAGCCCATCCCCCCACCGTAGATCACCCGCGCTCCGCGGCGGAGGAGATATTCTTCGCAATGCTCCAGCAGGCCGTCGCCAACCTCCGGGCCGGCGCTGGGATGCATGAGCACTAAAGACACAACGCCACTCTCCACGGAAACGCCGCTACGAGTGGCGTTGGGCCCGAAGCCGGCGTGGGCGAAACCGACGGGCCGATCGTCCTCAAAGGCCAGGATAAGGCCCGCGTAGTCGAAATAGAGCTTCCCGAAAACGAGCTGCTCCAGCAGATCGACCGCGACCGGCTGTTGGAACCCGGGATTCCCGATACGACTACGCCAGAGTCCCACGAGAACCGGCGGGTCGCAATTGCGAAAAGTGCGAAAGCGGAGCATCCAATCCTTTTGTCGGCTCTACGGCGGTTGATGGCGGTCCGG
The DNA here is from genome assembly GCA_012728855.1 of Rhodopirellula sp. Classification (GTDB taxonomy): domain Bacteria; phylum Planctomycetota; class Planctomycetia; order Pirellulales; family Thermoguttaceae; genus JABWBD01. The sequence continues at coordinate 2,792 of JAAYEH010000319.1, forward strand.
GTGATTATAGGCGCAGGCCGCCCGAAACACTAGGTTCGCCTCCCGGCGGAAAAGCGGAAGACAGTCATTGAACCGCAGCGGCGAGCTGCCAGACGTGGCCCACCACGGCCTGATTACAGCCGGGCAATGCCCTGGCGACCCGCGCCGACAACGGTTCCGTGCTGCCGTGCTGCCGCAAATCGCCCAGGTAGCCGCGGAGTAGTTCGCGAGACACCAGCGGACTTTCGAAGAGAAAATGGACCCATGCCCACGACTCCGCGTAGTCGTCCCGGCTGAGATCGCGCGTCGGCGGCAAGGCGTCGAGCCTCGCCAAATCCGGCAGCCACACTCCACGCTCGGCCCTTGCCAACACATTCTCGAGCTGTGTTCGGTTCAATCCCCGATGGCCTCTGGGGACTTCAAAATACTCGGCAAGCCCCTCATCTAGCCACAAGGGAAGGCTAGGCACCACCGAATGAAGGTAGCCGTGGGTGACCTCGTGCCGAAGGTCTTCGGCGACTCGGTCGCCCCACTGCGCGTAGACCTGGAGCCTGGTATCGGTTTCGAGGAAGAACGCACGCCTCAGCGGCAGCTCGGGATGGTGCAGTCGGACGAAAGTGCCGAACCTGTCGGCATTCTCGAACAAGTAGACGTGGATCGGTTCGTCGGACAGCGGCAATCCCAGCCGCAGGACAATGTCGCTTCGCCGGGCCGTCATTTCCTCCAACAAGCGGTGATGCGAGGCGAGTTCGAAGTCGCTGTGGACGACAAGCTGGTCTCGAACCAGCGTGTGTTCGGCAGGCAGGGTGAGTCGCTGCGGCATGAGTTGTGCGCAGCCGGCAGTGCTCAGGCAGCCGAGCAGAGTCCCCAGCAGGCAGCAGCGATATTGCATCATCCGCCTACGACGACACTGTGTGGCGAACGTCGCCTTCGGGGCGTGCGCTGGCTGTCCAGCGAAGGATATTCCGCCGATGGACCGGCGAACTGCGATGCGGCCAGTTCGGGGCGACCGGCAGCCCGGTCGACAACGCCGCGAACGACCTTGGCGAACTGCGCCCCCCATCGATCGACGCTGAATCGTTGCTCCACCAGTTGGCGGCCGCAGGCCCCCATTCGACGTCGCAGTTGGGGATCGGCGGCAAGTCGAGCAATCGCATCGGCCCATTGCTCGGGCGTTGACGCCAGGAAGCCATTCTGGCCATCGAGGACCATTTCGCGATTCATGCCCACCGGGTTGGCCACCACGGGCAGGCCGCAAGCCATGTACTGCAGGACTTTCAGCCCGCATTTCCCGCGGCTCCAGGCGTCGTCGGGCAGCCAATTGATGCCGATATCCCCCTCGGCCAGTTCCGCGGTCTCGGCGGGCGACGACCAGCGGCGCGGGACGATGCGGATTTCCGTCATCTCGGGCCACGCATCGCAAATCACGCGCAACTCCAGCCCCGGCAGCACCTCGCCGGCCGCCTGCAAATGCCGGCGGCACTGGTCCAGCGACGGGAGTGTGCTCCGTTGGCCGATCCAAACCAGTCGCGACGCGGCGCCGGTTCGGCGGTGGCTGGCCAAGGGGTAGCGCCGCGGTTCCACGCAGGTAGGGATCGTAAACAGCCGCTGTGGCTCGACATATGCCATGGTTCGCCGTCGCAGGAACTCGTTGCCGGTGATCACGGCGTCGGCGGAATAGACGGTGGCCCAATAGTGGATCATCCGTTGCCAGCTTGCCGGCGGTTTTCGGCTCGTGCTGTCCCGCTGATAGACCGCGTCGTCCACGTCGTAGATCAGGCAGCGTGCCGCCCGTCGAAGTAGACGCAGTTGCCAGAAGGGGAGGAGCTTCCGCTGCAAGAGGACGACATCGAAGTGCCTGGCTCTGCGGAGCTGCCCGACCCGTTTCCAAGTCTTGCGTGAAATCGGAGCCGCCTCCAGCAACAGATCCTCTTCGGCCAGCGCCCATGCGAACGCCTCGATCCGATACCGGTAACAGACGTGATCCGGACCGCCGACCAGAGCCAATACCTTCATTGCCGTCCTCCATGACCGGGCAGCGCAGTCCCCGAACACCACCCGGGGGGACGGATCGTAACAAATTCCGCTACCGGGGAGAATAGCAAAACAAAACGGCTACTAAAGCAGGGCGCACCTTGCACTTCGCGCGGTGACGGACTTTGTGTTATCAAGAGGGGGGTAAGTCTGGGCCGTGGGATTCGGCTCATTGAGAAGATACGCAATGGAGGAGGCCAGGGATGGCAACCATCAA
>JAAYEH010000320.1 GCA_012728855.1 Rhodopirellula sp.
ATGCAGAACGCCTCGATCAGACTGACCACCAGCACCAGGATCAATGTCAGCGGCACGACTTCAAGCACCGCGCCGATGTCGCCCTCCAAGAGCGCCAGCGGCCCCAGCACGCAGACAGTGGTGACGAACGAGGAGAACACGCCGGCTTTCACCTCGCCGACGCCGTCCACCGCCGCGTCCATGGCCGGCTTGCCCCGGGCGCGGTGCGCGGCGATATTTTCGGCGACGACGATTCCGTCGTCCATCAGGATACCCAGCGCCAAAAGCAGCCCGACCATGGTCATCATGTTCAAGGTCAACCCCAAGTAGGGCATGACGAAAAACGCGCCCAGAAACGACACCGGCAAACTCATCACCACCCAGAAGGAAAGCCGGGCGTTGAAAAACAGCCACAACGTCAGGAACACCAGCAGCATTCCCTGCCAACCGTTGGTCGCCAGCAGCTTGAGGCGGTCTTCGACGAGCGTCGAGTTGTCCTGGGTAATCGCGAATTCAAGCTGCGGATATCGCCTGCGTTCCTCTTCGACGAACCGTTTTGCGGCCGCGGCGCGACGGATCACGTCCTGGTCGCTGGTCATCTCGACGCGCAGCAGCCCCGCCCGCCGATTCTTGTACAGCACCTGATCCTCGGCCCATTCGAAGACATCGACGACGCGCCCGAGATCTCCCAAGCGAACCTCGGCTCCCCCGGGCCCGCCCAGGATGACCAGGTTTTCCAATTCGCCGGGGCTTCGTCGCTCTTCCACGAACCGCAAGGTGATTTCCGTATCGCGGGCTTCGATGGTGCCCGCGGGATGATTGACGCTTTGGCGGCGAACGATTTCCGCGATTTCCGCCGCACCGAGTCCATGGCGCCGCAGCGCCTCCTCGCTGAGTTCGACGCGAAACTGGCGGTCCGAGAATCCCTCGAGGCGAACCAGCGAGATGTTGGGCTGCTGCTGAAGGCGGGTCTTGAGATCTTCGCAATAGGACTTCAGGTCCGCCGCCGGCATCGGACCGGTCACCAGGATCGCGAGCACCGGGTCGGTCGTGTGGAGCTGCGTGACGATCGGCGGCTCGGCTCCTGAGGGCCAGTTGTCGATAGCGGCGATGGCCGTGTCGATCTCGTCCTTGAACTCCTGGTAGATCCCCCGCGGCTGCATTTCGACAGTGACGATCCCCAGCCCCTGCCTCGCGTCGCTCCGAAGCTCCTCAACGTACCGCACCCCGTCCAGAGCATCCTCGATCCGCTGGCACACGGACTCCTCGACCTCTTCTGCCGTCGCGCCGGGGTGCAACACCCGGATTTCCACTTCCGTGGGCCGGAAGTCGGGAAAAGTCTCTCGGCGCAGCCTGGCAATGCTCAACAGGCCCGCGGCCAGGAATACGAGCATCAGCAGATTGGCGGCCGTGGGGTGCCGAGCGAAGAAAGCGATCATTTCACGCTCCCTTCGCCACGGGCTTCCACGATCAGGCGGCGCAGAACTGCGTCGTCCGTGACAGGCTCGACCAAGAGCCCTTCAATGGCGGGAGCGAAATCGGATACGACAAGCGTTTCGCCGCCCTCGACGCCGGAGTGGAGACACGCGAACTGCGATTGCAGGAACTCGATCTCCACCTTGCGGCGCCGGAGCCTGCGGTCACTGCCGACGAGGTACAGATGGCCATCGTGCAATGCCGAGCGGGGAAGGATAACCCGTTTTGGACGCACGGCGCCGCGCAGTTCCACCTCGCAGTACATGCCCTGCACCAGCGGCGGCCGTTTTCCCGGAATGGCCTTTTCGTAAGGATTGTCGACCGCCACGACCAGTCCGATCATCCGTGTGCGGGGGTCAAGTTGTTCACGAAGGCGGGCGACCCGCCCCTCCCACTCGGCCGAGAAATCGCCGCTGCGAAACCGGACGGTGACGGTGAAATCGAACACCTCTTGAACCGTCTTTCTGCTCCGGCCCGTTACGTGTAGCCGCCAGAGCGATAACCACAGCGATGCCGACAAGCATCGGCGGCACGATCCACCACTTCGCCGAAGGACTGGGGAGCCATTTCCATTTCATTGCCGGATCTGACGTCGACCATTGATACAGAAAAGAGAATTTATATTCACATCGGGTTCCGCAGGGTCTTACCCCTTCTCGGCCGCAAGCGACTGCCGAAACTGTCTCCAAGCTCCCTTGGCATGCCGCGCGATGTCAAACTGGCCGTCGCTGAGATGCCAGAGCACCGCCCCGGGCTGGACAATCCCGAGAAACAGCATGGCGACCGTCTTCGGATCAAGGTCCGTCCGAATTTCGCCGGCCGCCTGCCCTTGCCGAACGAGTTCACCGACACCTACCAGATACGCCTCAATCACCTGGTACACACGGGCGCGTCGCGCCGGGTTGCGGCTGACCATCTCGTCGGAAAACACGATACGGGGGAGTGCATGATTTTCTCGGACAAATTGCACATGGCGCATGAGCAACGCCCGAAGCTTATCAAACACCCGGCCCGGTTGCTGGCCAACGGCTTCAAGGCTGGCCTTCAGACGCCGATCAATCAGATCCACGATCGCATCCAGAATCGCCTCCCGCCCGTCGAAGTGCCGGTAGATCGCCGAGGGCACAAGCCCGACCCGCCGGGCGATATCCGCCATGCTTAATTCGCCCACACTGCGCGTGCCGAGCAGCTCCAGGGCTGCCTTGACGATCTGTTCGCGGCGGATCTCGCCTTCGAGCTTTTTCGTTCCCATCTTTGACCTCAATGTGATTCCAGATTCACATTCAGGCCCAGTCAAGCCGATTCCGGCGGCAGGTCGTTGGATTCTTTCCGCCATGCTTCACCGAACATACATGCCTGACCACTCTGAAGGACAAACTGCAACGGCTTCTCGCCGACAGCCATGCATCGAAGAATCGAGTTTGAAACGTCATCCAAAGACCCCGCTCGCGTGATCAGCCTTCCACCCAGACGGGGCTCGACCAGGCTTCTTCGGCGTCTTCCCTCATGATTCGCACATAGTACGACCCTTGCGGAGCATTCTCGGCAAACTCCCAAGTCAACTCGTTCTCGTTCGGCTCGCATACCTTATAAATGTCGCCGTTGTAGACGATTTCGGCGCGGGTGATCGGCGCCTCGGCAACGGCATGCACCTTCACCGGCACTGACGCGGACGGTTCGATGGTCGATCCCATCGGCCGGTTGCCCATACTGAACTGGAGGATCGTTCGGGTTCCGGTCGTACCGTATACCCGGCGGTTCCATATGGCCTCAAAGACGCTGGCCCGGTCGAGCTTGTCGGCCCACACGCCCATCAGGCCGCCATACACTCTCTTATTCTGCCGAAACGACAGGGCGTGTCCCGGCTGGCCGATATGCATGTCGGAAGAGGCCATGAGCCCAAGCTTCAACCCCTTCTTCATGGCATCGACATAGAAGCTCCCCGGATTCTCCCCGCGGTGGATGGTGCGGATGTGCTCAGTTCCCACCGGGCGCTCACTTGTTCCCCAGAGGGAATAGACCTCGACCAGCCGTTCTATTTCGGTATCCATGTTGGCCGACCAGACAAGGGGAAACTGCCTGGTTGCCGGGTGGTGCGGGATCGCAATACCCTCGTGCTTCTTGGCGAAGCGGTACATCGCTTCAACGGTGTTGTATTGTGGGTCGTCCGATCGAATGCAGGGAACCTCGTCGGACGCAAAATAGAGGCATCGGTGCCCCAAGCGATGCTGGGTCCATTCGAACGCTTGAAGCGTCACGAAACGGCCGGGTTCGTTGAACGCGTTGGTCACCTCGGTCAGATAGTTCCACATGGGGTCGGTGAGGTAGAATTCGGGATGGTCACTCAAGGCGCAAATATCCAGAAACGCTTCGTCCCGGCCAAAATAGTAGTACTCCTCCGGGGAACGCACTCCGTCGGTGAGCAGTGTGTGGCCGTGAATGTCGCCCCAATAGAGCTTTTCAACCGGCTCCTCGGACATCACGTGAATCGGATTGCTGATCTGCTCCACACCGCTCTTCGGATCGCGGAACGTGATGAAATGAACGCCGGGACTTGTGAACTGGATCGGGCCGATCTTCCCAATCGGCCGGCTATCGTGTGGATAGGGTCCGGGGACGTCGGCAAAAGAGATGGAAGAGGGCAGGTCCATGTTTTTGTCCAGCGTCTTTGACGTCGAAAGTTGGGGTGGATGTTCGGCGCGGGAAAGCCCCCCACAAGTGCCGCGTCTCGCCCGGCTTCAGCCCGAAACGTGGACGGCCACGTTAGTCCTGGACACGGTGATCCGACACCGATACGATCAGGGCATCGTGACGTATCACGGTGGCACGTTGAAGTGCGGCAAACCCAAACCGAAACCAGGGAGACCACCGCAGTGACAGCGAAATTCAGAACCGCATGGTTGCTTGCATGGCTCGGCGTCGGCGCACTCCGCGCGCTCGGCCAATCCGACGTGGGAACACTGGCTTCCCTGCTGGCAAGCGCGGAGGAGAAGTCGCCCGACGTCATCCTGGTTCTTGTCGATGGGCGGGAGAACGAGATGTTTACCCGCAAGATCACCTACGAACCAGGAATGGACATCTACGACATCCACCTGGCGCACCTCTCGGACAAGTATTTCCTCTGGCAGGTCAATTTCGGCGACAGCCCGATGATCGAGGACGGCGTCTTCACCCTCTGCCTCGATACGGACCGGAATGACGACACCGGCATCAAGACCGAGGAGGCATCCTCGCCCCGGCGCGGCACCGATCTGGAGGTGTCTATCGAGCAGGGCAAAGCCATCGCCCGAAACTGGAACGCTGACGGCACGGACGGCGGGTCGCAGGAGATTCCCTGGTTTAAGAAAGACACATCACTCTGCTTCGCGACCTGGCTGCCGGTCGAGCCGGTGAAGGGCACGGTATCCTTCGCCATGGCCGCAGAGTGCCACTCGCCGACCACGCCCGAAAAGCCAGTCCCCGCGATGCAAGACACGACCCGCAAGGCAGTGATCCATCGCTTCAGGCTCAATCCGCCCGATGATCCCCGACTCGACCTGGACGATGACGGCGACGGCCTCAGCAACCGCGTCGAGCGCGACTTCTCAACCGATCCGAAGAACGCCGATGTCTTCGTGCCGATGATCACAGCCGATCCTCTGCCGGAGAAGCGACGGGCGGAGGCATCTTATGTGGCGGGCATGGACATCCTGGAGGTGGCGGCCTGCCATGTCGCCGAAGACCGTTACCTGTTTCGGGCAACCTTCGCCGGCCCACCGCCGCTGGACGCGATGACCAGCATCATCTACCTCGATGTGGACAACGACCGGAAGACGGGGCGGCAGATGGGCGAGACGAACAGCATCACGGGCTGCGATATCATGCTGGGCTTCTCGGCCGAAAAAGCCTCGCTTGGCCTGCACGGAGTGCAGGCCGCCGCTTGCGGAGACGGCAAGCTCCGCTTTGCCGCCAGTGGCAATCAACTCTATTTCTGCGCCGACCTGCCCATCAAGGCCACTCCGGCAGGAGCGGAGTTTGGAATTTCCATGCTGACGCATACCGCGGGCACCCCCAAGCCTCCGATGAGCGACAACACCCAGCGTGTCGAGGTCAGAGGCTTCGCCTTGAAGACAGGAACCAAGATCGCGCGGTCGACCGGCTGGCAAGCCGTTGGCCGAACAAGCCGAGCGTACGGCCTGGATGTCATCCGGCCCCGGTTGTGGGCTCCGGCGACGGTCGCCATCGAGTACGACAAGCTCGAACTGAGTGGCTTCGACATCGACTACTACACGACCCTCGAATACGGCCACATCAAGCCCCTGCGGCCGGAGGCGACAGCGGCATGCCCCGCTCCCAAAGGGAAATTCCATGCCGGCTTCATGATCTTCGACCGCCGCAACGATGGAGCGAAGGTCGGGATCCGTATCGATGGCGTGGAGAAGGGGTCGGCGGCCATCAATGCCGCCAATAACAACTACTGGCTCTACTGGCTGGACGAGGCCATCGATTTCCAAGGTGGGGAACTGGTCGAACTGGTCGCCCTGGCCGGGACTGCGCCGCTGCCGATCAACTACCTGCTGTTCATGGCCGAACCACCGCAGCCAAAAGAGCAGTCCTCGAAGGTCGACAGTCTGGCCTTCCGCGTGAACCCTGATGCTTCGGGAGATGTGCATCTGTCCTGGATCAGCGAAAACCCGGTGCCGACGCGGCTTGAGTACGGCGCCGGCGACTTCTCCCATGCCTATGAGTCCCCCAGCCCCACGCTGTTGCACCGAGCCGTGTTGCAGGGCCTCGACAAAGATAAGCAATACCAGGCGCGGGCCGTTGGCCGGGATCTGCAGGGCAACCCGGTCTACAGCGAGACCGTCCGCTTTGCACCGCTGCGTCCTCCGATTCCACCGAGTGTCGCCCAGACCGGGCGGATCCCGCTGGTGCTGAACAATCCGCATCCGACCCCGGCCAACCGGTGGCTGGTGCGCAGCGGCGTCCCGTTCCCGCGAGGAACCTTGGGGTCGGCGCGGAATGTCCAGATTCTGGCCAACGGTCAGCCGGTGCGGGCGAGTATCCGGGAAACCGCCTGGTGGCCCGACTACAGCGTCAAGTGGGTGATGGTGACGTTCGTGGCGGATTGTCCGGCCCGGGCCAAGGTCAACTATGAACTGCAGTACGGGGCCAAGGTGCAGGCACCGACGTGGAAGGGGCAGACGCTGGCGCGGCCCGACAGCGGCAATGGTGTCGCCATCGACACCGGCGCGGCGACCTTTCGGATCACGCCGCAGGGCGAACTGCTGCTGGCCGATGGCAAGCCGGTCCGCACCCATGCCCGACCCAGTGGTGGGAAGGCCCTGGCGACTGGTGCAACGCCCGCGGCGGTCACGGTCTGCGACAACGGCCCGGACTACGCGCAGGTCAAGACCGTGGTCGAGTTCGCGAGCCCAGACGGCTTGCCCGCGATGACGATCACCGCCCGCTACGAGTTCTGGTCCGGCTCCCCGTTGGTGAAGCTGTCCCACAGCTTCCTGGTGCAGGGAGCAGCGACGCACAGCAACTTCGAGGAGATCTACCTCGACATCCCGCTCGCCGGCCGGCCGTGGCAGGCGGAGCTTAACGACGGCAAGAGCGTCGAGTTGAAGGCGGAGGACAACCTCTACCAGCGCGAGTTCAAGCACTATGTGCTCAGCGGCGGGGAAGCGGTGGACGGACGCTTCAGCGGCCAGTTCCGCAGCGGTACGGACTTGATCGTCCTTCGCCAGTTCTGGGAACTTTATCCCAAGGGCTTCCGGGTCGGGGTCGACGGCGTCAAGCTCGACCTCTGCCCGGACTTCGCGGCAGGCTACTACGACAGCTTCCCCTTCGACGTCAACAGCACCAAGTACTATTTCTATCTGCGCGACGGGCACTACATGTTCCGGCGCGGCCTACGCAAGACACACGAGGTGCTCCTGGGGACCGTGGCCGACGCGGGAGCCGCCCAGGCCGCCGCCAACGCCTTCCAGCGGCCGCTGCTGGCAACGGCGCCGCCAGACTGGTACTGCAACTCCGGCGCGTTTTATTCCGTGGCGCCCCGCAACGAGACGATGTTCGCCGGCTATGAAGAAAATGTCGACCGGAATGTGGCCGCGTACCGCTCAAACCGCGAGAAACGGGGCGACTATGGGATGCTGAACTTCGGCGACTGGTTCGGCGAGCGCGGCGTTCACTGGGGAAACGGCGAGTATGACAACGCCGCCGCCTTCCTTCTGGAATACATCCGTTCCGGCAACGAGGAGGCCTTCCATCTGGCCGCCGAGGCGGAAAAACACAACCGCGACGTCGATATCGAGAACTGGGTTCCGGGCAACGGGCCGGTTGGCAAGGTCTACATCCACCAGGTCGGGCACCACGGCGGCTATTACACCACGTCTCCCAAAGGCGCCGATGCCTGGAACAGCGGCGGCGGCAGCGCCACCCATTCCTGGAGCGAAGGACATTTGTGGTATTACTTCCTCTCCGGCGAGGAAGACGCTCGCAGCGCCGGCCTGGGCACGACCGACTACCACATCGCGACCGGTCATGCCAACTACTACCACCTGGCTGGCGAACTCCGCAATCCGGCCTGGCGCATGATCATGGACGCGGCCGCCTGGTCCGCCACCTACGATCCCGCCTATCTCAATGCGGCGAAACTGATCATGCGCACGGTCTACACCTACCAGGACAAAATTCCGCGCCCTCTGCCGAGCCACCAGGTTGAGCCGGGGCGCACGCAGCAAGTCGGCGGCTGGAGCCGCATGCTGGTGCCCGGGCATTGCCATTGCGAGCCCAGGCACCGCGGCAACGCCAATTTCATGGTCGCGCTGCTCTTGTCCGGCATCAAGTACTACCATGAAATGACCGGTGAACCGGAGGCGAAGGAAGCGTTGATCGCGGGCGCGTATTACCTCTTGGACGAGTGTTACTCGGAGGACGAGGCGGGCTTCCGCTATACTTCCTGCCCGAAAATGAAGTACGGCCGGGGCACGATTCCCTACATGGTAGAAGGCATCGCACGTGCCTATTTGTGGACGGGCGACAAACGCTTCGCGCATCCGCTCACCAAGGCATTGCCTTTCGGCGAGCGAGGCTCCGACTATGGCAGTGGCTCCTATTACCGCGGCGGCCCGCGGGTGCTGGCCGACATGCTTGATCTGGAATTGCCCTGGGGTACGATCTCGACGGGGGGCGAGCAATCCGAGCACCAATCAAAAACGTTACGGTGAACGTCGGACAGACCAAAGGCATTGCCCCGTTTCTCGCCTAATGGGAACGTCCGACCATTTGCTTTCGCATCAAACCAAGCCTATTCCTTCAGGACGCCTTCCTCGACGGACGCCGGTGGCTAATCGATGCTAAGGATCGGCCAACAAATAAATGTCGCAAGAAAGGTAGCAGGCACGCTCCGTCGTGCCGTCCGCTGCGGCACAACGGAGCGTGCCTGCTACGCAAAGTCCGACAGCAAGTCATTCGCCGATCCTAAGGCGAGACTGGACAAGATGATGGATGAAGCGGACTGATCGGTACTGCAAGCCGTTCCGGAGGGGCGCCGCTTGGGTTTCTGAGTCCGCGGTGGACAGAAACGACTTCGGCGCCACAGGCCAGATATCTCTCACTTTTTCTGACCCCTTTTCAACCAGACCACGCACTCTAGGGGCATGACAGCGGCAACGGCAGATCGGCAGGCCGAGATGGCGACAAGTACGACCGCCTTGTCGAAAACCCCTTCCGCGCTGTAAAGGATCAGCCGCTTTTCACGTTCTCGATCGACGTCGACACGGCCTCCTACGCCAACGTGCGGCGGTTCCTGCTCGGAGAAGGGCGGCTCCCGCCGCCGGACGCGGTCCGGGTCGAGGAGTTGATCAACTACTTCGACTACGACTACGCCGGCCCGCAAGACGACGTTCCCTTCGCTGCACACATCGAGGTGGCCGGCTGCCCGTGGAAGCCCGGTCACCGGCTGGTCCGCATCGGCTTGAAGGGAATGGAGATCGACCGCGAGCAGCGGCCGCCCAGCAACCTGGTCTTCCTGCTCGACGTTTCGGGCTCGATGAATTCCCCCGATAAACTCCCGCTGCTAAAGGAAGGTATGAAGCTTTTGGCGCGGCAGTTGGGCAAGAACGATCGGGTGGCCGTCGTGGTGTACGCCAGCGCCGAGGGGCTGGTTTTGCCCTCCACGTCCGGGGCTGAGCGGGAAACGATCGTCGCCGCGCTGGACGGGCTCCAAGCAGGCGGTTCGACCGCCGGCGGGGCCGGAATCGAGTTGGCCTACCGGATCGCGCAGGAAAACTTCTCCGTGCTCGGCTTCGGACGCGGCAATCTCAACGACGCCATGATGGAAACGATCTCCAACAAGGGCAACGGCAACTACGCCTACATCGACGGCGTCACCGAAGCCCGCAAGGTTCTCGTCAAGCAGATGGGCGGCACCCTGATCACGATCGCCAAGGACGTGAAGATCCAGGTCGAATTCAACCCGGCCCGGGTCGCAGCCTACCGGCTGATCGGCTACGAAAACCGCATCCTGGCGGCCGAGGATTTCAACGACGACAAGAAGGACGCCGGCGAGATCGGCGCGGGCCACACGGTGACGGCCCTCTACGAAGTCGTTCCGGCCGGTGAGAAGGTCGACGTGCCGAGCGTCGATCCGCTCAAGTGCCAGGCACCCACTCGCCAGCGCGACGATGCGGCCGCAGGCAAGGAGTTGCTCACGCTCAAGCTTCGCTACAAGGCTCCCGACGGCGACACGAGCAGTCTTTTGGAGTTCCCGCTGGTCGACGCGGGCAAAGCGTTCGGGAAGGCAAGCCGTGATTACCAATTCGCCACGGCGGTCGCCTCGTTTGGCATGCTGCTTCGCGGTTCGGAGCACAAGGGCACGGGGACGTATGACGCCGTACTCGAGATCGCCACGGCGGCGAAGGGCCCTGATGTTCACGGCTATCGGGAGGAGTTGCTGGAGATGGTGCGTCGCGCCCGGTTGCTCACCGAGCGCTAAAGATCGGTGCGGAGGCGTCGCGATTGGCCGTGCAAGCCCGGCCGTAGAATCTGAAGTTCCGCCAGCGGAGGATGGGCGAGCGGAGGAGTTCAGCACGAAGGACACGAAGAGCACGAAGCCGTCGGAGGACGAAACGTTGGTTGCCATCTCATTTCGTCCTTCGTGCTCTTCGTGGTGTTCTCCTGCTGCTGTAGGATCCGGAAGATTGCCGGTTTTGCCGCACCGGAGGGCATGGTACACTGATAGCGTACTCCGGTAAGATGGAACCATCGGATGCGGTAAGGCGGATCGGGTTCAACGACAGCAATCTCGGGTACATGGCGAGGGTGAAGGAGCTTGCGCCAAATACTACCGTGTTTTGGGACCGGAGCCAATCCGATATCGAAAGCGACCTTCGCACTGCCAGATTCGCAATAAAACTGACTGCGGGAGACCGACATCGTGAGATCTTCAAGTTCACTGATCCTTGTCCTGATTTTTCTCGCCGCGCCCGTCCGGGCCGAGCCGCTCACCTTGGCCCCCGACCAACGGCCCGAATGGCTCGGCCGCGACGGGATCGTGATGGCCGGAAGCTGGGAGCCGCTTTATTTTCGCGTGCGGCGCGACGGTGCTCCGGATTACGCGCCCACGCCTGAGCAGATTGCGGCTTATCGGCGCGAGCACAGCCCCGAGATGGTCGCCCGACTGAAGCAGATCGGCGTCAACTTCGTGATGATGCACTGCAATAAGGGGGGCGGCCTTGAGGCCGAGCGGGAGAGCATGCAAGATGCCGTGCGGTTCGCCCAGCTTTGCCATGCCAACGGGCTCCGTGTCGGCGTCTACGTCAGCAGCGCCACGTTGTTGTGGGAGTTCTTTTTCAACGAAGTCCCCGCCGCCAAGGATTGGATCCTCCTCGATGCGGAGGGCAAACCGCGGACGTACGGGCGGGCGGACTATCGATACTTCTGGAACCGCAACCATCCCGAGGCGGCGGCCTACCACCGGCGAATCGTCGAGTTCGCCATCAACGAAATCCGGGCCGACCTGATTCACTGCGACAATTATTTCGCCGGTCCGGCCCATGACGCCTGTTCCGTCGACCGTTTTCGCGACTACCTCGGCAAAACGTTCACAACCCGGCAACTGGCGGACATGGGAGCCGCGAACGTCAATTCCGTACGGCCTCCCGACGACCGCTCGCCCGCGCTGCTCAACTACGCCTGGCGCGAGTTCTGCTGCCGCTCGCTCGCCGATTCCTACCTGGATCTTTCCCGCTGGGCCCGCACGTTGCGAGGCGACATCCTCATGGAGTGCAATCCGGGCGGCCCGCGCGGCTGGATCACCCCGCCGGTCGACCACGGGCGTCTGCTGCAGGGCGGCGAAGCGTTTTGGGACGAGGGCCTCCGCCCGGGCTACGACAAGGGAAAGCTCCGCACGCGAATCCCGACCTACAAGATCGCCCGCCGCATGGACAACGTCGCTTTTGCCTACACGCGAACGCCCTTGGAAATGGCCGAGTCGATGGCGTTCAACCGCGACTGCTTGGGGTGCGTCTGCTGGTTCGAGTACGGCGAAACCTTCGATCATCCCGGCTCCCAGGCCCTGATGGCCGAGGATCTCCGCCCGTCGATCCGCTTTTTCCACGAGCGTCGCGACCTGCTTCGCGATGCCACGGTGATTGCCGACGTGGCCGTCCTCCGCAACTTCCCGTCCCAGGTATTCGGTGGAACGGAGGTGGCCCAGCTTACGAACAACGCGGAGCAGGCCCTCATCGCCGGCCGCGCCTGCTTTCAGATCATCTACGATCACCAGCTTGCGGACCTCGGTCGTTACCGGGCGCTCGTGCTGGCCGGCTGCGTCGCGCTGAGCGATGAGCAGGTGGAACAAATCCGACAGTACGTGCGCTCAGGCGGCCGTCTCTGCGTCATCGGCCCCCTGGCCACGCACGATGCGTGGAACCAACCGCGGGAGAAGCCCACCTTGGACGAATTGCCCAGTTCGCAGGTGATCCGCATCTCACCTCAAGAGAACCCTCTGGCTGCCGTGCGACAGGCGTGCGGCAATACCCCCTCGCTCGATCTCGACGGCCCAACGGCACTCTGCGTCGAACTGACTGAGCAACCCGGCCGGCGGATGCTGCACCTGGTCAACTACCGTGACGACCAGACGGCCCGCGATGCTCGTGTCTGCTTGCGGTTGCCCGACGGGCGGCGGGCGAAATCCGTCCTGCTGGCCAGCCCCGAGCATCCGGCGGGCCGCGACCTGCCGTTCCAGCAGCAAGCCGGCTCGGTGACGTTCACCGTGCCCGAGGTTCGCGTTTACGAAATCGCCGTGGTCACTTGGGAATAGCAGAATCGCCGTGCCGAGAGCCACTCGACGTGAACCTACGGTCTAGTCGCGGGTGGGGCCTCGATGGTCAGTTGGCCTTCGGCGTTCTCCAGGCGATACACGTTTCGAGTAAACTCGAACCCGCGGCGGAGACCTTCGCCGTCGAGCGGCTCTCCGCCGCCGGTCACACCGCCACTGACCGTGAGCATGCGCGGCGCCAACAAGGCGGCGATGTGCGGCACGTCGCCACATTCGCGCAGCACGGCGGGCGCCATCACTCCAAGCCTCTGTCCCTCGTAGGGAACCTCGCTGATATAGCTGGCTAGGCTGCCGGTGGCGACAACTTCCGTGATCCGGTCATCAAGCGCCGCAGCACAGAGCGCTACCAGCCCCGCCGGCCCCTCGCCCACCAACCGCACATCCGGCGGCAGCCCGCCATCGTGCTGCGCCATGGCATCCAGCAAACGCCGGATATCGATGACCCACTGCCCGAGTAGCGGACGCCCCAGCCAGAGCGACCACTCGGCCGTATTGTGGTCGGGCGCCCGGCCGATGCGGTCACGGTCGTAGGCCAGCGCTCCGCTTGCCCGCAGGTCGAAAACGATTACACTCCATCCCGCGGCGCGCAGCCCTCTGGCGGTCTCCCCTTCGGCAGCCTTGGCTCCCTGGTCAAGATCGAGGAGGATGGCCGTCTTCTGCTTGGGCGAGGCGAACGGGGCCTGCCGGGCGCTGATCGCGATGCCGGGCTCCGGTTGGAACTGGACCGTTCGTTCGCCTTCGCTGCCGGTGACCGACGCCGGCACTTGCTTGGCAGTGGGAACCGGTTTTTCCCCGTAAAGGCATTGAGTCAGTCCCGCCCGCATCGATTCGCGCTGCGACCGCCATCCGGCGGCATCCCGAGGCGCGGCGATCCGCGCCAACAGCTTGCGACCCTCGCGCGCCGCAAACCGGGGAATGGTGACAAAATCGTCCGGCCGCGAGTCGCCGGGGAAGCACCGCAGCGTTTCCGGATCCTCGGTCGTGATCGGCTGCTCGGCAATCGGGCTCCCGTCGCCTTCGCCCTTCAGGTGCAGTGTCATCCATCCGTACATCGTCTCGCGCATCGACTGGTTGTAGCTGTGGGGCGCCTCGAAGGTTACGTGCCGCAGGTGGTCGGGATGGCCGTAGAGGCGGTAGACCGGTGCGGTTGCGGCGAGCGATTTCTCGGCCTCCAGAATCGAAAACTGAATGCCGTCGCGCGTGGCGTTGAAGACCATCAACGCGCGGGGAGCGGTGAGGGAGAGAATGCTGCTCTCTTCCATGAACTGCAAGGCCCCCGGAACGACCTCGCACATGCAGCAGGCCGCGCCGAGGTAGGCCTGGTAGTTGCCCACGGAGCAGACGGGCACGACGGCGGCGAAACGGTCGTCCCAAGCCCCGGCGTACATCGTCTGGTTGCCGCCCCCGCTGGCCCCCGTGATCCCGATTCGTTTGCCATCGACCTCGGGCCGCGTGAGCAGATAATCCACCGCCCGCATGTTCTCGTAAACTTGCAGACCCGAAAGCGGCAATCCCACCGGCCAGAGCGTGGCGGCGACCATCTCGCCATGGTACTCGCCCAGCGCCTTGCCGACCCCACGCTCGCCGGCCCCGAGCGCGTCCAGTGCCAGGACAAAAAATCCGAGCCGGGCCAGCCCGATGTAGCGCGTCTGCGGAACCGCATCCTGTTTGGCCTTGGGCCAGTGGCCGTGAACGCCGACCACCGCCGGCAGTCTTCCGGGCCGGTCGGGCACATAGGCATTGGCGGTCATCCACACGCCCGGAAGGGTCTGAAACAGGACTTTCTCGATCCGATATTCTTCCCGCTGGAGCGTGCCGAGGATCTTTGGTTCCAACGGACAAGGCGAGGCGGGGAATCCACCCCAGGCGTTGAGCATCTTCGAGCGAATCGTTTCTCGCCGAGCCTCCCACTCGGCCAGCGACGCCGGGGGCTTGTCCGCGCCTCGCCAATCCGCGGCCTGTTGCCGAACGTACTCGAGGAAGGGGTGCGGGGCGTCAGCGGCGGATAGGGAATTGGAGACGAGCGAGTTCAGGACGGAGAGTGCCGCAAGTGTACCGATGAAGCGGTGCATGGAGAGGCTTTCTGGAACGGATGGGGTTGACTACTTTGCCGGATCAATAGCGCAGCGAAGCAAATTGTGCGTGATCTGCTGCACGCGCCGGTCCGGACCATGAGGGCGGCTCCAGTGCGACCAGGGCAGCATGTGCCCCGGCGGCATGGAGAGATCCTGCACCCAGAAAATGGTCGCCGCGTTGAACACGAAATTGTTCTTGGGACCGGGAAAGACGGTGGCGGTCCAGTGAGCCGGGGTGACCCCGCCTGCCCAGGTCGTGCCCTCGGCCACGACCTCCAGTCCGGGAATCTTCGCCGGCGCACCATGATGCTCCCAGCCGACCAGGCCCGGAATGCTGTCCCCTTCCTTCATGCCCGTTCCGGCGAAGATCCAATGGTCCGGCTTGACGCAGATCCAGTCGCCGCCGCCGTTGAAGGGAATGATGGTTCGGGCGCCGATGATCAAGCTCTCGTCGGGACCGGCCCGGCGCCACTCCTTGGTCACCACCTTTTCCGCCTGGGCGTGTTCTTCGTCGGATACGCCGGCGAAATGGCCGATCCGCGTGAGGATGCGGTTCGGGCGACCGTCGGCGGAGTTGGAAAATGCGCTGACGGCATACACCGAATTGGCGCTCAACCAGAGCACGCTGACTCCGTTGTCGATGGCGGCCTTCACGGCATGGTACTGGGGCACGTCCCAGTATTCATCGTGCCCCACGCTGATCATCACCTTCGCGCGGGTGATCTGCGACGCGTCCAGGCAGTCGCTGTTGGAACAATAGGTCACGTCGTAGCCGTGCTCCTCCAGGAAGTAGGACAACGGACTCTCGAACGACAGGAACTCGCCCGAACCCACCGAGAGCGGATCGTTGACGATGCCCGTATACTGCGCCTGACGGCCATAGGGCCGGTCGAAGCTGACGGAGACGTCCCGCGCGTGCGCACCGCGAGGATCGGTATACAACGACTCGTTCACCGGCCAGCGATTGTAGGCCTGCCAGGTGTTGTCGCTCGATTGGAAGAGGATGTCGGCGCGGCGCATGTCGCGAACGATGAAGATCACATAGCTCTGCCAGTACGGCTGGTCGTCGGCGTCGGGAATCGTGGTGAGCCGGCCGAGATAGACTCCGCTCGTCCAATCGGCGGGAATCTCGAGCGTCGCCGACGTCGTCCAGCGGCATTCCCGCAGGCGTTTCTCGCCGATCGGCGGGATGGGCTGGGCGGTGCCCTCCAGAGGCCCCAGCGTGGTCATCAGCCGGGCGCCGCGACCGCCGTAGTATCCCGTTCGGAAGATCTCGATCCTGTACTTCGCCGGCGGGTCGGTACTCACCATGATCTCCAACGACTCGCCGGCCGACACCGATTGCCTGGAACAGTACCCTTCGATCCACGCCGAGCGGTAGTTGGCCGCGTCGAGCCGGACACGCGTGAGTTGCCAGTCCAGGGCGCCGGGCTTGCTGTTCTCGTCGCGGATGAGCGAAGGCTGCGCCGGCTTACCAGACGACGCCGCCCCGACCACAACGGAACTTACCAGCAGAGAAACGCAGCAGGCTTTAAGGAACCATCGAGTGCTCATGGCTGATCCTTTCATTGGCGGGAATTGCGGGACCGGTCGGCCCTGCGTTACAATACAGCCCGCGACGTCCGATTGTCAATGAATCGATCAATTGAGCCACGGACCATAAACAGCAACTCTCGGATTACCCGCCGGCCGGACAGGGCATGATCGAGGTGTTGTTGGGTGGTGCTCATCCAAAGTCCTCCCAGCGAGTGTCCCCACGCTCTCGCTGGATTCTAGCAACACGGCGGAATGTGGCACTTGCTTCAGGTTCAACGACGTTTTAGTTTACCACTTGGTCGCGGTTGGCACCACACCGGAGGCGTTCCGGCATGGATGCCGGACTCTGCGGCCTGGCGTTGCTGTGTGGTGTTCAATTCAAACCCCACAATGGCTCGGACGCGATCGGTCGACCGGTGCCAAGCCCGTTATCAATCAGAATGAGCGGATAGTAGAAGCGAACCAAGCCGTAGTTCCAGAACCGCCATTCATCTGTGTTGTCCGGCGGGAGGAAGTAGAAACCCTCCATTTCCCAGTCATCAGACTGTGCAAATCCCCGCCGCGACATGATTACGTACGACGAGACGTAAACCATCAGCAAGACGGCCAGCAAACCGATCACGATCCGTTGAGTATAGACGCCGCGTCGTGGAGTCATCGATCCTGGTTCGCACATCAAGGTTCTGGTATACACCGTGTCGTCAGTCAGGCTCCACCGCACGCACTCCGTCCTTCCGGGTTGCGCATGCCTTGGGGGGGAGCCTGCCCATAATCTATCCCAGACCTGCCCTTCTGGCAAGAAACTTCCCTGCCCGAGGTGCGCGTATACGAGAGCTGTAAGATCAGCCAGTAACCGCTCAGCCCGGCAATCCTGCTGGCCCACGCCAAAGACCTGACTCCTTTTCATTCGTAGTCCCACTTCAGCACCCAAGGATCCTTGGTCCGCTGCTGGAATGCCTTGAGCTTCGCCTGAAGTTCCTCAAGAACCGTCGCGTATTTCGGGTCGCCCGCCAAGTTGTGGAGTTCGTCCGGATCGGCTTCCAGATCGTACAACTCGAACCGCGGACGGTGCAGGTAGGCGTCGACGGTCCGCTTGCCGTAGTGCTTCTCGCCTCGCTGCAAGACCCCCTGCCACGCCGCCGACGCCCAGAGGTCCGAGGCAAACGGATACGGAAGCGGATGGGCGATGTTCCAGATCAGCTTGTACTGCCGTCCGCGGACGACTCGCATCGGGTAGTAGGTGGTGATCTCGTGGAACGTGTGCGAAGCGTAGATCTCGTCGAATCCCGCGGGCTTGTCCTGCTCCATGGCGGCCAGGAACGACCGCCCGTGGAATGCCGCTCGCTTCATCCGCACCTGCGAGAAGTCGAGGATCGTGGGCGTGATGTCGGCCCACGTGACCATCGCGCCGGTGACGGTTCCGCGGCGGTCGGAATAGGGATTGCGGACAATGCACGGCAGGCGGATGCCCGGCTCGTAAACCGTGGTCTTGGCGCCCGGAAACGGAATCCCGTTGTCGGAGACGTAGATCACCAGCGTGTCGTCATACACCCCCGCTTCCTTAAGCCGCTCGATTAGTCGCCCGATGCCCTGATCCATCCGCGAAACGGCCTGGTAGTATTGCGCCAACTCCTGCCGGCATTCGGGCGTGTCGGGCAGATAGGGCGGAACGATCACCTCGTTGGGATCGTACTCGATCTCATGGATCCCGGGATAAGGCTTGTCCGGGTTGCCGAACCGGTTCGGCTGATACGGCAGATCCTGCAGCTTGCCGCCGCCGCGGTGCGGATCGCTCACGCAGAAATAGAGAAAGAAGGGCCGCGGGTCGTCTGCCTTGAGGAAGTCGGCGCAGCGGTCGGCCATCTCGACGCCGTTTCGTGGGCTGGCCTTGATCTCCTGGTCGAACTGGTACACGGCTTCCGGGGCCACGTGGTACTTGCCGACCCGGCAGGTGCGGTACCCCGCCTCGCCCAAGAGCACCGGCAGGCTGGTCAGGTTCTCGTAGGTGCGGAAGTGGTTGTAGCCGTGCTCGTGGCCGTAGTGCGCCGTGGCGTGGTTGTACAGTCCGGTGAGAATCACCGACCGGCTCGCCGAGCAACTTGACGTTGTGCAGAAGGCGTAGTCGAACCGCGTGCCCTCCGCGGCCAGACGGTCCAGGTTCGGCGTTTGAATCACCGGGTTGCCGTAGCAGCCGGCCTCCAGGCCATGGTCGTCGCCGACCACCAGGACCAAGTTCCGCTTCGCCCCTTCCAGAGGCGAAGGCAATAGCGCTGCGGACACGGCCAGGAAGATTAGGATCTTTCGTCGCATGGTATCGATTTCTTTGTTCAGGTTGTCTTACGTCGATTGCTCTGCTACCGCGGACAGCAAGCCCGCTCCTGCACTCCATGAGCACCCCGCTCGTAATAGTCAACGGTGCCCACACCGAAATGGTCGAGTCGGCCATCCCTTCTCTTGTATCTGCGACAGTTGCCCCGGCTTAGCGCTCGCTCGAAAACACCACGGTGCTGCTGTCGGGCGACCACATGGGGCTGCGGTTGAGAAGATTCCGTGTCGGCAGGACGACGAAAATCGCCGTGCATGGAGCCTGATACCGGCCAGACTAGGGTGCTTGGCATCCCTTGTCAAGGGACAGCCGCGCAAACCCTTTCTCGCGCGGACGATATGGCCGCGAATGCGTCAGTCGACCGTTGACTCGGCGATGGTAGTTGGCCCGTTTTCTTTTTTCTCCCCATGTAGACTTCGCGCCCGGGTGTTGCTACCTTCAGAGTTCGCGGGCGGCAGCGTGCGGCCCTTGGTCCTGAACAATCCGCTGAGTCGCAACTGCAACCTCTCACAGAAAGATAATCCCATGATCAATCGACGCAACTTCCTGGCGGCTGCAGGCGCCGCGGGTCTGGCAATGCATGGACAGTCAGCGATGCAAGCCGCCAACACGATCGGCGAGCGAACGGTCTACGAACTGCGGCAGGTTCACATCGGCAGCGAAGAGCAGAAGCAAGGCCTCGACGCCTATCTTCGCGAGGCGGCGATCCCGGCGCTCAACCGTATCGGGATCAAGCCGGTGGGCGTGTTTTCTCCATGGGAGGAATCCAGTCCGGTCTACGTCCTGCTGCCGCACGCTTCGCTGGAGTCGGTCGTCGCCAGCACCCAGAAACTGCTTGCCGACAATGAGTATCTCAAGAAAGGGGCGGATTTCCTGAACGCGCCGGCGGAGCAACCCGCCTTCCAGCGGATGGAAAGTTCGCTCTTGTTGGCGTTCAAGGGCATGCCGAAGGTGGAGACGCCGATCCGGAGCCCGGAGCGGATTTTCCAACTCCGCATCTACGAGAGTCCGAGTGTGAAGACGGGCCAGAAGAAGATCGAGATGTTCAACGATGCCGGGGAGATCACCATCTTCCGCCGCGTCGGGTTGCACCCGGTGTTCTTTGGCGAGGCGATCGTCGGTTCGAAGCTGCCCAACCTGACCTACATGCTCGTTTTCGAAAGCGAAGAACAGCGCAAAGCCAATTGGAAAAAGTTTGGCGGCGATCCCGACTGGCAGCGACTCCGCGGCATGGAGGAGTATTCGGACAAGGCGATTCTCAGCGGCATCATCAACCTTCCGCTGAAGCCGGCGGAATACTCGCAGATCTAACGGCGTTTCATTTCCGAAGCCGGCGTCGAGTCGCGATCCGGCCGTTGGGAATCCTTGCCGGGCGGAGAGCGGTCGTTGCTGGAATGGTTATCGGGAGCACCCGATCCAGTTGGCCGTTCTGCGAGCCGTTGCCCCTTCTCGCCGCCGGAGGAGTCGGCTTGCTTCGGCTGCGATTCACGCGGACCGTCGCCGGCAGGCTTACGCCCCGCCGGGGAATGCCAGGCGCCGGAACTGTCCGCCATCGCGCCGCCAGCCGCGCGATTGCCTCGCGGGCGTCGCCGCAGCGTCTCTCGATCGACCCGCTTGATAAGTTCGGGATCCGGATTGTCCTCGACGATGAATTCCGCCACTTGCTGGACTTCTTCCTCCGTGGGAGGCGGCGGATCGTCGCGCACGAGGCGCGTGACCGTGACCGATTCCTGCACGATCTGGCCGTCGGGGGTCGTCCGGGACTGAACCTGCGTTTCCTCGACCGGGCTCCACCGCGGACCGAAATGGTATACTGCGTAATAGAGCATCTTGGCTTTCTGTTCATCCACGCCGCCGCAACGGCACGCCTCGTAGAACACGCGATGCACGTCCTCCCATGCGTCTTCCATTTTGACGCAACCCACGTCGTGAATCACCGAAGCGTTGCGAAAACGACCTTCGAACGGGCCCCCGACCAGGGTCCAGAAAGCCCTGGGGATCGAAGCGCCGTCGACGGTGGTGCCGGCCGGAGCCAACCAGCGGCGATCTTTCGGGTCCACGTAGGCGAAATCTTCCCGCAGCGTCATGTGACGGCCGTCGCTATCCCAGACGGCTACCACATCTCCCTCGAAGCGGCCGAAGTTTTCCGATGCGGATTGCGGCGTCTGTCCACAACCCATGGCCAGCAAAAGGAGACAAAACCAGAGCGGTAAACAGCGAGTCAACATGGCTCCCTCCTTGAATCAGCCGGTCGCGAAGCCTGGCGAGTGTATTCCAGGCGTCTCCAGCCGGGGGGAGATTCTCCGGATTTCAGCGTTTGCGGGCAAGACCAACTTGCGCGACACTGCGGGTCCATTCTTCCGTGGTAGGGTTGATCCACCCGGGCGCCGCCAGGGCTACATTCGGCCCAAGGCCGCAGTTCGTAATTGGCCATACCCAGGTACATCTTTCGGTCTTCGAGATACTCCTCCACGTACGAACGCGTGCCGCTGACCATCGCCATCGTCTGCCAGGGCGTTTCCGCCTCGGCATTGCTGACGTAATAGTTCGTTTCCACTGCCTTGGCGGCATTCTGGCCGAGTGAGCCGGCGTTGACAAAGATCCCGCCAGCTTCCTTGCAGGCCTGGCTGAGCACCTCGTCCTTGGCGGCGTTCGCCCAGAAACAGCTTCGCACCACCACCATCGGACGGCGTCTGGCCAGGACACATCTCAGGATGCTCATCACCCCGGCCTTGAACCGGGCCTTGGCATCCTCGGTTTCCAACGCGGGCACATTTTTGCCGATGGCGAGAATCACCAGGTCGGGGTCAAACGCGAAAGCGTCCTTCATCTTCAGGTCCACGTCGTACGTCGCGTAGTTGCGTTCGAAATCCGCAATGTTCCTGACCATGATCCGGGGTCTCGATCCGGTATGCTGAGCCAGCGCGCCGGTCACCAGATGGACGTAATCCTTGTCCTCGGAACTGGCCGCCATGCCCCAGTTTCCGGTCCAGCCGATATCCGACAGCTACGGGCCAGACGCGCTTCGAGCGCGGCCGAGACGGCAGCCTCTCGATCGACCGTTACCTCGTTGGCCCGATTCAGCAGCGATTTCGCTGTGCCTTTGGCCTTGCCGCTCTTGATCAGCTCGAGTGACTGATTCAACGCGTCGGAGACGACGCGTCCGAGTCGTTGGTTGCACTCATCCAGCAATTCCAAAAGCGGCGCGATCCCGCGCGGAAAGGGCTCGAACCGTGCGAGATAGGCGTCGAGCAACTCGGCGACCACCCAGGCATGGAACGGGGAGACGGCAGCGACCTCGGCCAGTACTTCAGCAATGCGATTCAGTTTGACCCAGCCGCCCGCGGAAACCTCCTCAAGTGCCGTGGTGAGCGTCGCAACATCGGTGCGGTCCGTTTCGATCAGGGCTATCCAGGCCTCAACGGCGGCCGAACGCGAGTTGCCATCCTTGCTGACGGTAGCGATCCAGAGGGCGCGGGCGGCCATTTGCGTGACGGGTTGGTCCTGCTCCAAGAGCGGAAGGAGAAACCGCCCGTACGGCTCTTCTACCGACGAGCCGCTTTCGACCCGCTTCGAAAGGCCCTTGGTGGCGAGGCACCAGTACCAATCAAGCTTCCGGGGCCACTGAAGGGCCATATAAGGGTAGAGCCAGGACGGGCCGGCGTTGCAGGGAAGATGATGCAGGGCCGCCGTCAGAAAATCGCCGCCTTTGGATCGTGCCTCGGCGCCGGCCGCCTGGGCCATCGCCTTCGAGAAGGCGTCGTCATCGCTTCCCAAATCCCCGAGCAACCGGGCGAGGACTTCGGCTTGCGACGGCGTCTTGCTTCGGTCTTCCTGCGTGGGCCACGACTGAATCAAGTCGCGATAAGCCGTATTGGCGATTCGCTCGCAGACACGCCACTGGTAATCGGCCGGGTAGACGACGTCGGGCAGGCTTTTGAGCTCGTCGGGCAAGGTGGCCCGCTCCTCCGGGCTGAGATGATTGGAGAGGTCGATCCAGGGATCGCGGGCGCGCAGGGCAGTGATCCAAACTTGCGGGGTGGAGGAATCGTCGATTTTCACATCGCCCCCGAGCGCGGCGACGGCCATCGGCCTCAGCGGAGACTTCAACGGTTCGCACATGGCAAGCGCCTCGTCGCGGCCGTCGGGCGTGAGACGCAGCAGGCTGCGAACCAGATCGTCTTCAAAGAGTTCCACTCCGTCGGCCTGAGCTTGAATCAGCCTCGCGACCCAGACACGCGGATCGATCCAGCCGCCGACGTGGGTCGCCTCAGAGACCAACGGAGTGGCGGTTCCTGCCCTGACTCGCTTGGAGAGTTCGGCCAGGTAGCACTGCACGGGATCAGTGAGATAGTCGAACGCGCCTTCGTCCGGTTCGACACCGAGCCAGGCTCCGATCAACAGGACGAAGCCCCTGCCGACATGGCCGGCGACAATTCCGCGCTGGGGACGGTCCCACATGCCGGCGCATCCCCGCTTGCGGAGCGACTGGGTCATCGCGTCGAACGATTGGGGACGCTCTCGATAGAGCCGGACAATGCCGCCGACGATCCGCTCGGCCGTATCGGGGCACTCACAGTTTTCTACGGCGGCGGTTGCGACGTCAACCAGTTCCTGCACCGTTTCGATCGGCCGAATGGGCGCGACGGAGGCAAGGATGCGAACGTCTTCGGTCGTCCAGGGGACCGACAGATCGATCTTGGCGTTGGCGGCGGCTTCCAGGGCTTCGTCGACTCGAAGGCGGCGGCGGATTTCGGCGGGAATTTCGGCCGACGCTTGCCGAAGATCGGCGAGACGGTCGGCATTCGATGCGACGGGCGCCCTATCCTCGGTTCGCGACCCACCATCGACGCGAGTCAACAACTTCTCGGCGCCGGCCTGCAGGGTGGCGGCGACCGAGGGGAAGTGCAGCCGCAGAGACTCCACGGCCGCGCCGTCGCTCGGTTGGAGGTGCGTATCGAGGGCGTCGAGGGCCACCGTCTGGACGTCCTTGTCGGGGTGCATCAGAGCGGTGGTGATGGCTTCCACGGCTTGGCTGCGATGCGACGGCTCTTCGGCGATCTTGGCGAGCATCTCGACCGCCTTCTTGGCGTGTGTCCTTGGCTTGTGGACGAAGATGTGCGGCAGAGCGGCGATCGCCTCCTGGACGTCGAGCAGGCCCGCCTCCTGAACCTTGGCAAGCTGCCCGACGGCGAAGCCGGCGACCGAGGCCTGGCTGTCGGCCACCAGGCCGGCCCAGCGTGCCTGGTGCTCGGCGAGGACTTTTCCGCTTGCCTTCGCGGCTTTGGCGAAGATAACGGCCCCGTTTCGCTCCGCCTGGTTGAACGGTTGATGCAGCGCGTCGAGCACCGCGCCGAGCAGCCGCGACGCGTCGAGCAGCTTCTCGTTGCGGAGCCAATCGATAACCGGCACCCAGTCGCTGGCGTTGTATAAGATGCGCTCGTTGCGGGCCGCCGTGTAGACCAATTCCCGGCAGGCTTCGATGTCCTGCATCACTTTCTGAGTCGCTTGGGGCGACGACGCCATTGCGCCCGGCAGACCGTACAAGAACATCTCTGCCACTTGTCCAAAAGTGCCGGCCGGCACCATACCACGCTCGTAGAGCAACGCCCAGTATTCCGGTTCAATCAGCCTCTCGCCGGAAGTAACCGCGCGATACCACTGGTCCCACCAGGGCGGCCGGCGATCGGCCATGATCTGGGCCGCTTGGCGCCGGTAGTCGACAACGCACACCCTTCGCACGCAGTGATCCAATCCCGCGATCCCGTATAGGGCCAGCCGTGCGATGTATGACATCTCGTAGTCATAGGTGCGATCCTTGCGCGACATCGCCGCGAGACCGTCGCGCTGGCGCTTGGCGACGACGGCGGGATCGTCCGACTTCAGGTCGCAGGGCTCGGCGACATGGTCGTCCATGCCGAGAGCCAGCATGAAAATATCTAACGACTCGCGTGCGGCCTCGCGCTGCGGTTCGTCCCACTCGGAGAGCGCCGCGACGACGCCGTCGGGATCCTTCTTCAAGATGGCTGCTTCCACGGCATCGATATTCATCATGGCGATTCCCTTATTCTTCGGGCGTCTGGTCCACGACCATGCGGGCGGCCAGGACGTGCTTGCAGGGACCGCGCTCGCCCTGGTGGCGGCTGAACCAGGGACAGGTACAGCGGTTGCCGTCGGGGCGAAGCCGGACGAAGTAGACCACGTCGCCGCTGGCGACCTCGACATCGGCCTCGTGGCACGACGGCCGATTGACGATCCGTACGGAACCGGCGCCGGCGAGCTTCTCGGCCGATTCGAGCCGCGGCTGGCTCTTTCGCAGTCGGGACAGGTCGAAAGGCAGTTGCCGCTGAAAGTAGTAGCCGCTCTGGGCGTCGAACCCGGCCAGCCCGCTGGTTGCCAGGGCGTCGAGCGCGTCGCGGGCATCGGCGGTAGTGCTTCCCAGGCGTGCGGCCAGTTCGGCCGGGTCGATCGTTTCGGCCGGTTCGCCGCTGCCTTGGGAGGAAAGCAGATCGCGAACCAGATCGACACGGTCCTGCCACTGTCCGCGGGCGAGCGACTCGAGCACCTGGCCCTCGCCGGAAAACCCGCGCTGGAGCGTGGGGGAGAGCACGAGCCAGAAACGTGCCCACGGCGTTTCGGCCACCCAGGCGTGAACGCCCGACTCCTCGTCGGCATAGAGGCTCACTTCGCGCGCCAACGGCAGCAGGGTCCGCAGGGCGCTGAGGCGGCTCGCCCCGCCGATGGCGACTGCCTTGGAGGATTGCCTCAGAGCGAGTCGCGGGCGGTTGCCGGCCGTGGTCAGGTACTGTACGCCGTCGGTGCCGCGGCTTGCGTTTTGCATGAGCGGTACGATCATGGCGGGCGTGAATCGCTGGCAGAGCTTCAACCGCGACTGATACACCTGCACCTCACACAGCCCCTTGAGCCATCGCTTCGGCAATGCCACCCGCTTCTCCGTCAGGCTCTGTGCATTGCGACGCACCTCGACGGCGTCGGTGGAAACGGACATGCCGACTTCATCTTGGCGGCCGATGCTGCTGAGATGGGACAACATCTCGGCGTTGAAGTCGACGTTGGTCGTTCCGGATCCGCGAACGGCGGTGCGCAGTGCGTTTTCGTCCAAATCGAGGCGGGCATAAGCGCCGCAGCAGCCGGAGAAGCCTTCCCACCGCATCAGAGTGCGACTGGTTGTGACGATCGGATCCATCTGTGGCGGCCGGGCATCGAAGAAATGAGTCCGCACGATATGGCTCAGCGCCAGCAGCATCGTGGCCGTCTCGCGCGGATAGGCCAAGTGACCGTCAAAGAAGATCCCGTGGACCACCGTCGCCGGGGCGTTCACCGCAGCGGCAAAACGAATCCTGTCCTGCTGGATGAGGGATGAGAATCGATAGCCGTAAACCAGTTCGTCGGAAGCAGTTGCCACAGGATCATCCCCCCGCCCGGACCTCGTAGTTTCGAAGACGGTCTGCAGTATACCCAAGGCCGGCGCCTGGTTCCACGGAAGGCGATTGCCTCCGACCACCCAGCGGCGGTTCGTGGCGATGGCCGGCTTGCCAAGGCATCGCGACGGCTGATGGGTGTCGAGACAAGAGGTGGTTGCTTGTGGTTCTCCTCTTCATGGTGTTCGTGGGCCATCTACTGTTGTTCGGCAAAGCCACGCACTCCGAAATGGTCGCCCCAAGGGTTTGCATCCGCAATGCCGGAGCGGTCGATCAGGTCGGCTAGCTTGTCGCGATATCCGTACAGGATCTGCGGGTCGTGCGAGTACTCGGACATGGTCTTCACAAGCGTTTCCGGCACCGCGAGCGCGGCGGTCGCCTCGGCCAGCCATTGCCGCTGGGCTTCGGAGAGTTCCTCGCGTTTGGCTTGCTGTTGGCGGACGATTTCTTCGAGAATGCGCAGGTAGGCAAAGTCTTCCATACCGTCGCGGTAGTTTTCCAGGCGAATCGTGGGCACGGGCTTGCCTCCGGGACCGGAACAGAGCAGCGATCCGTCTCCGTGGTAGGTGGTCCAACTCACCGGATTCCAATCCGTGAACGGCCCGCTTTCGATCGGCTTGTTCTCGTTCCAGATCGAAAGTGAATAGTAGAGGAATCCGTCGGGCCGGTACTTGGCCGTCATCGTGCCCATGAGCAGACGCGACTCGATGGCGGCATACTCGACGAACCAGTTTGCGTATGGATTGTGCGGGCCGCAGCAGATGTACCACCATACCTTCTTGCCCGCGGCTCGGGCCTCGGCGGCCTTGTCGACGTCGAAATGCGGCGTGAGCGGACACCAGCCGTCGATGCTCTTGACCACCGAGTCGAGCCCGAAGCTGTGATCGTAGCTGGTGGTCAAGAGCAGCACTTCGGGGAATGCTTTGCGCAGAGCGGCCGCGCACTGTTCGAGCAACGGGAATTGATCCTTGCCGCGCTCGTCAAAACCGTAGATGTAGGCATGGTCGAGCAGGCCCAGCTCTTTGGCCCGTTGGTAGGCAGGACGCAGCCGGTCGACGGTTGCCGCAATGGCCGCGTCCACGTCCGTGCCGTTAATACCCGCGTTGAAGACGTTACCCAGGTTGAAGGCGACCAGCCGGCCGCGGTCGTGCAGATGCTGGACAATCTCGAAATCCGGGGATCCCGAACGGTAAAGGCTGTCGTAGTCGATACCGTAGTCCGCCAGGAAGTCGGCATAGACGAATTTCATCCGGTCCCAGTTCTCCTCGCCGCCCATTTGCGTTTTCCGCTCGAAGAATGTGATGGCCGTGGGCAGAGCCGTGTGATCGGGCAAGGCAAACGAACGCACAGTGAGGGTAAACGGGAATGTCACCGGAGCGAGGTCTTTGGCCGTAACGGTGAGCGTGCCGCGGTAGACGCCGGGCTTCTGCGCTTTCGGCGCGCGGACGCGAATCCAGAAGCTTTGCACGTCCCCCGCGGCAATGTCGATCGCTCCCAGGAAGTCGAGTATCGGATCCGGCCACCAGCCCACATGGGAAACCGCGTAGGGCGGGCGTGTCTTCGTTTCGACATAACCCATCACGTCACAGTCGATATTCTCGGCGTCGAAGGTGTCCCCGGCGTCGGACCGCAAATCGCCGACGCACACGGTTGCCTCCTCCAGTGCCTGCCTGCGAGGCAACACCGCGACTTGGAAAGCTTCCCGCTCGTTCCGCGCCAGAGAAAGCTCGATGCTCTTCCTGGCTGCCAGCTCGATCGGCACCTCGCGCGGCAACACTTTCTCCATCGACGACGCGAAACCGATGAGCACTCCATTGTCAGGCAGTCCCAGGGCCGCGTACGATTTCTGGAAACGTGCAACCGAGACCACCCGATCGAGCTTGAGCGGAAGCTTGCTCAGTTCGGTCCGAAGCTCGTCCAATCGAGACAACGTGATGCCCGGCGACTTCCATTCGTCGCGAACGGCCGCGAGCCGTTCTTCTACCGGACCCAGTTCTGCGTCGACGCACCGGCGCATGGCCGCGGTGTCGCACAGCGGAGCGACCGACGCTCGGCATTCGGCCACTAAGGCGTCGTGGGCCGCAAAGCTCCCCAGGAAGAGATCGGCCACTTGCCGCACCATGGTCAAAGGCACGTCACCCGGGGCCTCGCCCTTGCGAAGCAGCACGATATTGTCCAGGTACAACGCCATGGGCGTCTCAGGCCGCTGGCTGAAAAAATGAACGATCGTGATGTTCGAACGGTCGATGGCCTCGGGAAATCCCGAGAGCGGGATCACGTATCGCCTGAACCCCTTAGGTGGCAGATCGAATCGAAAACTGAGGCCTTTCTGAATTGGCAACTTGTTGTCGGAGACGAGCAACGAGAAAAAGTGCCGCTCGCCGCTCGGATTCGTGATGTCGACCACCAAACGGTCGTAGGGCCGCCAATCGGCCACAGGCGGCTTGGCATCGAACGCCGGCCACTGATTCATGCCTTCTTTCCAGGCCGGCGTGTTCAGCAGCAGCGATGACTCGCCTGAGGTCGCAAACTTGGGCGACCGCACAAGCGTATCCTGGCCCGCCGAGCGAATCCGCCAGGCCGCAACCTGCGCATCGTCCTCGAAATCGAACAGTAGTTCGCCCGCCCGTGCCGGCTCCATGGCGAGGAGAAACAGGAGAATGGTGCAAGTTCGAAATGCTTTCACGGCTGGCTCCTTTGGGGTTTCCAATCTGGATTCGGTGTTGGCAAGGCGGCGTCGATGCTGCGCTGCCAATTGCGGAGTTGTTGATGCAGTCGTATTCCCTTCTAATCCTTGAGCCGCACGCGGGCGTAGCAAAGCGTCGTGGGCGGTCCCTCGGCGCGAATGCCGAACAAGTCCAACACGTTCGACGGCGGCGAACCGCCGCGGGGAGTGGCAGTGAAGGCCATCCGGAATGGATGGGCAAGCGGCAGGACTACCGGAACACCGGGTGTGCCGTCTGCCAGGATCTCCACCAGCCGGTTCTCCGAGACGCGTTCCCCCTGCGCATCCGTGCCGGAAGCATAATACCAGGCCAGCAGCCGGTTCTCCGGCGTGATGTGGAACCGGGGCTGGATGCTTTGTGGTATCTCGCTGCCGAGTCCTTCACCGCCTTCGATGAGCGTGACTCGCCGGACGATCTGGCCGTCCCGCACGATGGCATACTTGATGGCGTGCGTCAGCTTGATGTCGGGGAAACGCTCGTTGCGGAGCCTCCTGTCCATCGGGCCTTCATACCAGAGGACGTGCGCCGCGCCGTCGGCGGCGACCCACAGGTCGCCCGGAAAGAGCCAACCGCCATTGGCCATCGTACTGCCGACCTCGAGCCACTCGCAAAACGGCGTGGTGGCAATGTCGGGCGTCCACGTGAACATCATTCGGCGGCGGTTTGCCAGCGAGCCCAAGCGTTGTCGTGCGGACTCGCCCTTGAGAATGTCCGCCAGTTCCTTCTCGCCGGCCCGATCCCAATTGGCATACGAAACGCACCCGGTGACATAGGCGGCACGGTTTTTCAAGACCACACTGCCGTAGTTGAAACGGTGTAGATTGTAGGGAGGGCGGTAGGCGTGGATATCGCCCTCGCGGCTGGGCACGTTCATCAGTTTGCCGGCCGCCCAGGTGCCGTCGCGTTTCAACAGCGCCCACTCCTTGTGGCTGTAGCTGATCTGGTTGAGCATCACGGCCTCGCCGGTGGCGGCATCGGCGCCGA
>JAAYEH010000321.1 GCA_012728855.1 Rhodopirellula sp.
GCCATTTCCTCCTCGCCCGAAACAGAATTCAACCAGCTCATTGCCGCTTGCGACCCGGATTTACAGCAGCAGATCGAAGGACTTCTGCCCGAGGCCGGCGGCGAGATTCCGCTCCCTCCGGGCGGGCAGCCCTGGCTGTATTGGCCCAGCCGGCCAACGTGAGCCAACGATACAGCGGCCGGAAACGAGTCGTTTAACCCGGTGCCGGCGGCGACGGTGTTTTCAGCAGTCATGTCGCAAATCGTTTGGCGGCAACGGGTTCCGATCGCTCTTTTCCGCCGGCATGGTAAGTTTTCGCCCCCGCGGGAGTAAATCTATAGCATAGCAAGACGCGGTTGGCATGGCGTCCCGTGCATCGGCGGCTGGCGGCTGATTAAAATTGATAAAATAGAGGTAACCATTCATGGGCATCCGTTAACCGGGGACTGTCTCCTTGATGGGTGCGGGGCCGAGGCTTGAGGCTTATGGACGAAACATCGCTCGACGACGTTTTCATGGATCTGCTCAGCCGGCACCAAGGCCAGCTCTTCGGCTATATCTTCGCCGCCGTGCGGAACCTTGACGACGCGGAGGAACTCTATCAACAAACCTGTCTGATTCTCTGGCGGAAGTTTGCCGACTATCGGCCCCAGAGCGATTTCGCGCGTTGGGCCTCGAAGGTCGCCAAGTTCGAGATTCTCCATTTCCAGCGTTCGCGACGGCGCAGCCCCATCGTGTTCAACGAGAAGATACTGGCCAATCTTGCCGAAGCGCAGCCGTCGCGCGAAGACCCCTCGCTGCGGGCGCATGAGGAAATCCTGGCCGAATGCGTCAACGAACTGCCCTCGGGCGACCAGCGGCTCGTGCGGCTCTGCTACGGCACGCAACGCAGCATCAAACAGGTCGCCGGGCAATTGAACTACTCGACCCAAACCGTCTACAACTCGCTGAGCCGAATCCGCCGCGCGTTATACGATTGCATCCAGAGCAAGCAAGACCTGGAGCGAGAACCATGAGCGCGGCTCCCATCACCGCCGAAGAACGCAGGTCGCTGATCGATGCGGCGCTGAACGGTTCGCTCACGGCCGCGCAGGCCGCCGCGCTGCAAACGCTCTTGGAAACCGATCGGGCGACGTGCGAGCTGTATGCCGAGTACGCTCGCATCGAGGCCGAGTTGCATCTCCTCACCCGCGGCCGGATGGCCAATCAGGCGGTGCGGCGGGGGATCGGCGCGCGGTTGCCAGGCGATGCCGCGTCCGCCGCCGGCGAAGGTTGCAAAGCGCCGCTCGTTACGCCGCCGCCGGCCGGCTTGTCGGGAGGGCTGTGGCGCGGCACGATCGACACCTTCTCGCAAATCGGCCCGTTCTCATACCTGATCGCCACGGTGTTCATGTGCCTGATGCTGTTCGGATTCTGGTTGTATAAAATACCGCCCAATCGCGGTTCTTCCATTGCAAGCAGTGATAATAGCCGGAGGTCAACGACCTCCGGTGAAGCATCGCCCCACGACCGCCCCGCGCCGGTCTTCGTAGGCCGCATCACCGGCATTGCCGGAGCAAAATGGTCCGACGAACCTAATTACATAGCGCCGATGGGCGTCAGAGTCGCGCTCGGCCGTACATACAAGCTCAAATCCGGCCTAATGGAAATCACCTACGACTCGGGCGCGAAAGTCATTCTCGAAGGCCCCTGCTCGTACGAAGTCGATTCCACCGCCGGCGGATACTTGGCACTGGGCAAACTCGTTGCACGAGTGGGGGCGGGGGGCAAGGGACGGGGGATGGGGGGAGTTGTCAGTGGTCAGCTGTCAGTGACCAGTGTGAAGGATGAAGGCGGAAGGATGAAGGAGGAAGGCGACCGGCCCAATGCAGATTCACTAGCCACTAGCCACTCGCCACTAGCCACTAATCCCTCTCCCCTCTCCCCTCTCCCCTCTCCCCTCTTCACCGTCCGCACCCCCACCGCCGTCGTCACCGACCTGGGCACGGAGTTCGGCGTCGAGGTAACGTGGAACGGATGCATCGACATCATGGTGATGCAAGGTTCCGTGATGGTTGAAGCCGGGGTGTCAGATGGCAATGGCGGGACGCGGCAGCAAATCTGCCGTCAGGGCGAGATGGTTCGCGTTGATCCTCAGGAAGAAGTAGTCCGTCCGATAACAACGGAAAACGAGTCTGCCCTGCGTTTCACTCGCGTCATGCCGCCTCCGCGGTTCGTCCGCGACAGCCGGACCTATGCCGACTTCGTGCTATCGTTGCAACCGGTGGTTTACTATCGAATGGAGCGGCCGGCCAACGCGGAAGACCGCAACGTCGTTTATGATTGGTCGGGAGGGGGACATCACGGAGAGTTCCGTCCGAGGAGCGAATTCGCAGGATCGCCTTATCGCGCTGGACAATTCGGCGATGCGATGGTACTATACGGTTGGGACACTTGCGATCGCGTCATTGTGCCGGACTACCCCAAAGCC
>JAAYEH010000322.1 GCA_012728855.1 Rhodopirellula sp.
AGGCACACGGTTTCAGATTCTATTTCACTCCCCTAGCAGGGGTTCTTTTCATCTTTCAGTCGCCCTACTGGTCAACTATCGGTCGTCAGGGAGTATTTAGCCTTACGGGATGGTCCCCGTCGATTCAGTCGGGGTTTCACGTGACCCGACCTACTCAGGTACCCTTCGGGAGGTGATACTAGTGTCGCGTACGGGACTGTCACCCGCTATGGTCCGCCGTTCCAGTTCGGTTCCGCTACCAGATCACTTTGTAACTCCCATGTGAAAGGCCCTACAACCCCGCAGAGGAAACCTCCGCGGTTTAGGCTGTTTCCCGTTCGCTCGCCGCTACTGAGGAAATCGAGGTTTCTTTCTTTTCCACCGGTTACTGAGATGTTTCAGTTCACCGGGTTCGCGACGTACGCCTATGGATTCAGCGTACGCCAATTCGGGAATCCCGGGATCAACGCTCGTTTATCAACTTCCCCGGGCTTTTCGCAGATTTCCACGCCCTTCATCGCCTCCTGACGCCAAGACATCCCCCGTGCGCCCTTAGTAGCTTGGCCACATGAATCCAACCCTCCATAAGCTGCCGAACCCAATCGATTCGGAACCCTACTTTGAGATGACTCACATCTTTAGCTACTCTCGAGCCGAATCTCCGTTGCATGCGGAAAACTCGACCCTCTAACGATGTAGCCTCCGACCGGACCTACCCCGGTCGTTGGCTCGTCTAGCGCTCTAGCTGCCGACTACAGCCGCCCAACGGGCGACATACAGCCGGCAACGCCGTTTAAGATGCCACTCAAACCACACCAAATTGCCAAAGAACAAACAGCGGCGCTTTTAGCCCCGCCTGCCGGATAGACAGAGGCCGAATTCCCACTTCCGGACTAGCCGGACGAAACTCGCCCTCTGACCATCCAACTCCCCATTTGGACCACTTCCGACACCGGGAAGATTTTCAATATAGCGGAGCGGGAAGTGCTTGTCAAACGGCCCCGCACCAATTTTTTCGCGGCCCGAATCGTCCCGTCCCGTGCGGGCGTTTCGTAGCCGCGATAGGGCAATTATACCGGTCTGCTAACGGTCCGCAAGTGACGCGAAAACAATTTTCCCGGATCGACCGATCCTCCATCGGCGGCACCGCTGGATCGGCCTGAAAACTGCCCAAATCAACAACTCTCGGAAGCACGCGTGACTTGCCTCCGCTGCCTTTCTCCACCCTCTCTTCCCATGCTACCCATCTCGCCCACTCCGTCTTCTTTCTTCCCCGCATCGTTCCTGCCAGGCCCGCTCATCGCTAAGCCCGCTCACCGTTTGACTACCTGCAGGCAGAGCGATATCGTCGTGGTGGAAATCTCTTGCGGCTAAACGACAACGACATCAATCGGCCGAAAAGTGGACCAGTCCGGGGCCGCCACCCGAACGGTTTCGGAAAAACAGAAGAGGATAAGAGTTGTTCCATGAGACCAGCAGCCACGATCGCAGCCATGGTGTTCTTCCTGTCGGCAGCGGCATTGCGCGGCGAACCACCTTCGCACATCGAGGGCGAAATGGCCGGTGAGGTTACCCAGACGAGCATTATCCTTCAATCACGCCTGACGGCGGTTCGCGTCGACGAAAACGGCGACGTGCCAGGCGTCTGCGGCATCGCTCGCTTCGAGATCGCCGACAATCGTGGTTTCGACGCATCTCGATTCACTCCATGGCTGGAAGCGGCGCCGGAGTCCGACTTCATCGTCAAGGCCAGAGTCGCGGACCTGAAACCGGCCACACAATACTACTACCGTTTGGAATTCGGCCCCGATCGGCAACACATCGAGCGCGGACCTGCCCGCCGTTTTCACACCCATCCTTCCGCCGATACGGCCGCGCGGTGCAGTTTCGTCGTGGTGACCGGCATGAACTACCACCACTTCCATTACGGCGTGGACAAGCGCCCGGCCTACGCCGGCCCCGACAAACACCTCGGCTATCCCGCCCTGGTAAGCATGTTGAAGCGGAATCCCGACTTCTTCGTCGGCACCGGCGATAACGTCTACTACGACGCCCCGCCGAAGACCGCCGCACAGACGGCCGCCGCGATGCGGAAGAAGTGGCACGAGCAGTTCGTCCAGCCGCGGTATATCGATTTCTTCGCCCAGGTGCCGACCTACTGGGAAAAAGACGACCACGACTACCGCTACAACGATTGCGACAACACGGGCGACAAGCCGCCGTCGGTGGAACTCGGGCTCAGTACATTCCGAGAGCAAGTACCGATTACCGATCCCGCCGATCGCGATGCGGTAACGTATCGCACCCATCGCATCGGCAAGCTGGTTCAGATCTGGCTGACGGAGAATCGCGACTACCGCAGTCCGAACCGCTCACCCGACGGCCCCCAAAAAACCATCTGGGGTCGCAGGCAGAGCGATTGGCTTCAAGACACGCTGCTGAAATCCGACGCGGTCTTCAAGATCCTCATTTCACCGACCCCGATGATCGGGCCGGACGACGCTTACAAACGGGACAACCACTGTAATACCGGCGGCTTCCGCCACGAACGCGACAGCTTTTTCGCTTGGGCGAAGGCGAACGGTCTGCTGGAGAAAGGCTTTTACCTGGTCTGCGGCGACCGCCACTGGCAGTACCACTCAATCGATCCATCCGGCTTCGAGGAGTTCTCCACCGGCGCACTGGTCGATGCCAACGCCCGCCTGGGCGTCCCGCCGGGCTCGCCGCGCGGCACCGATCCCGACGCCAAGATCCGGCAGCCCTACACATCGCGAGAACCATCGGGCGGCTTTTTGAACGTGGTGGTCAAAGCCGACGACTCCGGCAAGATCGCCACGGCCCAATTCGATTTCTTCGATGAAAACGGCGATCTGCTGCACACTGTTTCCAAAGCCAGGGACATTCGCTGATCGCTTTCGGCGACTTCGGGAAAACCAAGGACGCTTGCGGCGGACCGCCTTCCACTGCGGATCAAACCGCTTGCCGAGCACGGATCCGTCGTAGGGATCCATGAACCACGGGTTGTGGCCTCGCACCAGGCTCGTCCAAACCCACGCGCCGTTGCCGCCCACGCCCCAAACGTGATCCTTATACAACAGGCTGGCGTTCTTGACTGAAGCCCTTTCGCCCACTAGACTCAGAATCTCATCTCTTGAGGTATACGACACCAATCGATGCTGGGAGGGAACTCCGATGTCGAGCGAAGCAAGGATCCTCTCTCGGGCTTGGGCACTGGAAGGTTTGCTGGCCACCCTTTTGGTCGGCGGCATTCCAGAGATGAGTGAGCCGGTTCACGCAGGCAGCCCGGTAACCGACGAAGCGGCGATCTGTGCGGAGGATTTGGGCTTCGACGAGATCCTGTTCGTCAAACGCAAGCCCTACTCTTCGGACCACTACTACACGGACATCGACAACGGAACCAGCGCCGACCGGTTTGTGGCCGAGAACGGCATTTATATCTACAATCTCCGCACCCGTTCGGAACGGCCGGTGGTCACTGCCGCCGACCTGCCGGGCGGCACAGGATTTGTGGGCAAGATCAGCCTGTCGTTCGACGCCAGGAAGGTCGTTTTTGATTTCCGTCAGGATCCGGGTTCCGGGTTCCGCATCTGGGAGGTCAACACGGACGGCACGGGCCTGCGCCAGGTACTGCTTCCGCCGGCCGAGGAGGCAGAGAAGGCGGCGCGCTGGCGTGCTTCCTGGCACACCGACGATATCCATCCCTGCTATCTGCCCGATGGCAAGATCATCTTCTCCTCGACCCGCTGCGAGCACACGATCCTGTGCGGTGGATCGGGTTCGTTGGTCGCCCCGGGGCTGCACCGGATGGATGCGGACGGCACCCACGTTGAACAGCTCACGCGCAGTCCGGTGAGCGAGCTTTGTCCCGTCGTGCTCGACGACGGCCGAGTGATGTATCACCGCTGGGAATACATCGACAAGGGCGCCCGTGTGGCCAAGACCGTCTGGTCGATGAATCCGGACGGCACGCGATCGCAGGAACTGTGGGGGCTGGCCGACGACGAGACGACGGTCTATACGTACCCGCAACCGCTCCCGGGCAGCAACGGCCGTTTCGTCTGCGTGGGGACGTGCCATTATCCGCAAGGCGGTTGCCTGGGGTCGATCATGCTGGTTGATTGCGGCAAGGGCCTGCGCACACGCGGTCCCGACCCGGACGAGGCGAATTATGTCCGCGGCGACAATCGCTATCCGGTGGTCAACATCACGCCCGAGGTGTTTGTCGAGTGCCGGACGGAAGCCGGTTGGCATTTCCAGACGCAGGACGGCGGGTACGCCCACGACCGCGAAGGCCGCAGCGGCCACCTATTTACCCATCCCTTTCCCGTCAGCGATCGGCAGTTCCTGGTTTCCGGCAAGGTGAAATCCTCGGACCATTACAAGGACGTTGCCAACGCCTACGCGATCTACCTCATCGACAGCGAGGGTCGCCGCCGGTTCGTCCACGCCGGCGCGGCACTCTCCTGTTGGCATCCGCAGCCGCTGGCGGCGCGGGCGGTTCCTCGCCGACTGCAATCAACCCGGGATCCCGAGTACGCCGCCCGTAACGAGGCAGTGTGCCTGGTGGCCAACGTCTACCAGGGGATGGAAGGTGTTAAGCCGGGGGAGGTCAAGTGGCTGCGGATCAACGAGGCGCTGCCGCGCTACTGGTCGACGGGGCGGCGCTGGTCCCCGTCGCTGAGCAGCTCGAGCTGGAAGGCCGCCCTCTGGCCCCGGGTGCAGTGGGGCGTTGTGCCGGTGGAAAAAGACGGCTCGGCCTACTTCGTGGTACCAGCCAATCGGGCCGTCTTCTTTCAGGCCCTGGACGCCGATTTTCGGGAGGTCCAAAGGGAGCGAACCTATGTGAATTATGCCGCGGGCGAGGTCCGTTCCTGCACGGGCTGCCACGGACAGGCCAACCATACCGCCATGCTGGCCGACTCCACGACGCCGTGCGCCCTGGCCAGGGCGCCCAGCACGCCGCGGCCGCAGCCGTGCGACCTGGTCGAAAACGGCGGCGATGGACAAGCGGGCCAGGTGATCCACTACCCCAGCGACATCCAACCGATTTTCGACGCCAAGTGCGTCGCTTGCCATGGCGAGAAAGATCCGGCCGGTGGACTGAGGCTGACCGGCGAAGTGACCCAGTTCTACAACACTTCCTACGAAGAACTGGCCCGCAAGGAATTGGCCGGCCCGATCATCGCCGAGTTCACATCGTTCCTCCAAGG
This sequence comes from Rhodopirellula sp., assembly GCA_012728855.1. Classification (GTDB taxonomy): domain Bacteria; phylum Planctomycetota; class Planctomycetia; order Pirellulales; family Thermoguttaceae; genus JABWBD01. The sequence continues at coordinate 5,211 of JAAYEH010000322.1, forward strand.
CGACCGGGGCAACTACAACGGCGCCTATCTGCCGCCCCGGAGCCTGGGATGCCCCACGAGCACACTGATTGCCGTGCTGACCGACCGCTCGCATCCGAAGAACGCCACGGACGACCATTCAACGATGCTCACCGACATGGAACTGATGGTACTCAGCCGCTGGGTCGACACCAACTACCAGTTCTATGGCAGCTATTTTGGCCGGCAGCATCCTCACTGGCTCAACCCGGATCCGGCCGTTCCCGTCTACCATCCGGCAGCCGATTTCCGGCGCAAGGCGACCTTCGAAGAAGCGATTGGCTTCCTCGCCCCGCCGTGGCACCGATAGCCGCGCGTCAAGCGGCGGAGTATGCTTCCAGGAGCATGTCCTTGGGGCGTTCTCTGTCGAAATAGTCCTCGGCGTAGGTCAGCCCGTTTTGGGCAATCGCCATCAACTCCCGGGACCGCTTGCCCCACTTCGGTTCCGATGTGTCATCATGCATGTTGGGGCACACCTTTGGCAGACTGTGAGCAGCTTTAGACCTGGGCAAGAAGCACCACGTAGTTCTTACCGTACTTCTTCGCACAACCAGGGCAGGTTTTGTAGAGAAAGTAAAGGTGCTTCCATTCTCGGCCCTTCGACGTGACGTAACGGTTCATCTCCTCAATCCAGATCGGTATTTGCTTGAACGGCCCCTCAAAGACCTTGGTAAGGAACGTGCCCGACAGTCGAGCCATTTTGGCTTGTGACACGTCTTTGGTAACGGCGATATACATGTCGGCCCCCCAGAGAGAGTTCTCATCAGACAGCACAAGCATTTCCTCGGGCAATGCACCGGCTGATTCGATCAGACTGACGTTTTTCTTCAGCACGCTGCCGAAGTTCAGCGGAATGTGATAGAAGCTGCGGACTCGCCCCTTGACGAACAGCTTGTTGTGCCATTCGATCTCTTTGTCCTGCCACTGGTCAGGATAGCCTTCTGGACAGCAGTGTCGTGTTTCAGTCGCCATGTGCCCTCCTTCGATTTTCTTTATGGCCAAAATCGTATTCGTACCCAAAGGTGTAACTTCTCGCGTCCCGGGGAACAATATCGCTGACCCTGGTTTCCAGCGAGCCTGCCGCCGGCGGTGCCGATGATGAGCGGGATCTCCGCATCGCGCGCCGCACAGAGAGCCAGTTCAAGGTCTCGCCGCACCTGGAGCGGTTTGAGGAATGAAGTCCCGCTGCCGAGATAGTATGGGCCCGGATCGGTCGATCCGCTGTCGACACCGAGAAACGCCGACATACTTGATGCAGCGTGCCAAAGGAAACACCTGGAACGAATCGTGGTAATTGTGGAGTGCCAGGCCGATCTGCTTCAGGTTGTTGGTGCATTGCGACCGCCTGGCCGCCTCCCGCGCCGCCTGCACCGCGGGCAGCAGCAGGGCGATCAAGATCCTGATGATGGCAATGACGACGCAGTTCCACGAGCGTAAACCCCCGCCACCGACCCGACCCTTCCCCTCGAATCGCTTTCTTGAGCATCGACCCCCTCCTGCGGGCGAAGAAGTCCCGCAACATGAAACGGCGGCAAACAGGCCGCCAACCTGAAACAGTCCAACGCGCCGAATCACCCTCAGTTCCTCGTCACCCGAGGTGAGAACCTTCTTTCTGTTCGCAGCATGCGCATCCACCCTAGCATCGAGCGAGCTTGGGAAATACGCGCATTTGCGTTCCTTCTTGTGCCGTTTTGCGACACTCGCGGAGTCGGAACCGGCAAGCGGTGTTTACCATCCCGCAACGCTGGCGACCATGCCGGTCATTGGATGATCTCAGCAATCGGTTTCGGCCACCTTTCAGGCGTACTATCCCCCGTCTGCGCGGCGTGCGACGTCAATCCGTGACGAAGTGCCCTGACCGACCACCGCTGCACCAATCCACTCGATTGGGCCGATCGTTCCGCTCCCGTTTGACGAAATTCTGCAAGCGGCAATTGTGAATTCTCGCGGAAAAACCGATTTCTGCTTCACAAAACAGGGAAACCCTGTTATCTTCCCTAATTCTTGGCTTTTCTCGTCGTGCCCATGGGTGTGGGCGCCGGCCAGAAACGCTGCGGTTGCGGAACCGGTTGAGCCGAAAGAACGTAGAAACATCGGCATGGTTCAACGGGTGCCAGTTTTTCATTAGGGGAGTGCGAGCTTTATGACAGCCATTGTGGATGGAGAAAAGTGCTCGGGGTGCGGCGAGTGTGTCGAAGCCTGTCCGCTCGACGCGATCTCGATGCAGGACGACCACGCGGTGGTCGACGAAGAGACATGCGGCGATTGCGGCGCATGTGTCGACGTTTGTCCAACCGAAGCGATTACGGTCAGCTAAACGTTGCCGAATTTCGATTTCAATGAGTCGATAGGCCTCGCGTTGCGAGGCCTATCGTTGTTTCTTGCGCGGGCGTAATTGGCCGTGGGAGATGGTTCCTTCAGTGACAATAACGCCGGCTTAGGCGGAGTCGCATTCGACCTTTGTGCTGCCTCTCGATCTTATTGAGCAAGAAACAACAAACCCCCGTATTCTCCGGGGAACACGAGGGCTTTCAGTTGTGTACGAGCGTACAGATACCCCCTAGGGGAGTCGAACCCCTGTCGTCGGACTGAGAATCCGATGTCCTAGGCCACTAGACGAAGGGGGCGAGTAGCCTGTTTTTCAGGACAGGTAGAATAGAAATCTAACCGTGTGCCGCCTCGCTGTCAACCGGGCTCGGAAAATTGCTCGCTCAAGAATTCCTCCCACTGGCGATTTGTCTGCTCGCCCGTGTGGGTGATCGTTTCACGCACAGCCCGGCGGAGAAGTTGCCGCATCTGTTCGTCGCGAAGTTCATCGCGGATCGGCGCCAGTTCCGATAGGAAGCTCGCAGCCAAGTCGTATTGCTTACGAAGCGCGGAGACCCCGCATTGGCCGGCAAGCCCGAACGCACGAAACTCGGGTTCATCGTCGCCCAGCCGTGCCATCTCTTCAAAAATCACCATCGCTGGACCGTAGCGCTTTTCCTGGAGATAGAGCAGAGCGAGTTTCTGATCCGCCCGGCGGCACCAGTACCGATTCTGACCGAAATACCGCTCGATGCTCTTCCATCCCTCTTCGGTGCCAACGCTGCTGGCGTAGAGCCACTGGGAGAAAACGCTTTCTTTCCGGGGAGGCGGCGAACTCCGATCGGGTCCGACTGCCAGCAGAGGCGGTTCCGTTGTCACAAAGAATCCGAGTGTTGCGCCGACGACGAAGGCGGCAACGACGGCGGCTGTCCAAGCGGCCCAGCGGGTTTGCTTTGGCGTGCTCAGTTCGAGCGTCTTCATCAGCGCATCAAGCCGCTTGGTGGCATCGGTCTTCGCGAGGTGCTCCAATTCCGGGCCGTCGGCCTCCCATCCCGGCATGTCTTCCGGCCAGGGATCGTCAATATGCTGCGTCTGGACGCGATGCAGTTCCCGCAGCACCTCCCGCGCGGCGGCGAAGCGGGCATCGGGGGTCTTGGCCATCATCTTGTGAACGATGCGGCAGAGAGCCGGGGGCAGGTCGGGCCGAGCCTGTTCCAAGGGAACCGGCTGCTTCTTCAGATGCTGGACCGCCACGCTCAGCGCCGTATCGCCGACAAATGGCGGTACACCGGCAAGCATGTGATAGAAGGTGACGCCCAGCGAGTAGATGTCGCTGCGCGGGTCGAGCGTCTTGCCTTCCACCTGCTCCGGGCTCATGTACAACGGCGTTCCGACCGTGATGCCAACTTGGGTCAACGCCGTGCCCTGGTCCGGGACAAGGAGTTGGGCGAGGCCGAAGTCGGAGAGCTTGACCTCTCCGCTGCGGGCGAGCAGGATGTTCTCGGGTTTGATGTCGCGGTGAACGATTCCGTGGTCCGCCGCTTTGACCAGCGCCGCTGCGGACTGGCGCATGATCGCCAGGCTCGTGCGAAGGTCAGGGGGGCCGTTCCGCTGCAACCACTGCCCGAGGTTCTGCCCTTGGACATACTCCTGCGCGATGTAATGCACATTACCGATTTCGCCGACGTGATAAATCTGGACGATGTTCGCGTGGACCAATGCCGCCGCTGCCCGTGCTTCGCGGCGGAACCGCTGGACATAGGTCTGATCTTCGGCGAGCCGGCTGCGGAGCACCTTGATCGCCACCTGTCGCTCGAGCGAACCCTGTTCGGCAAGGTAGACCTCCGCCATGGCCCCCTGACCGAGTCGACGCAACAGGCGGAAGTCGCCCAACTGCCGACCGGAGAGGTCTTCGTTTCGCGGAATGAATTGTTTTTCGGAAGAATCCATGGCAAAGCTGCCGCAGAGCGGCCCTTCTCAAACGACGTCGCTCGGCCGCGGCTGCAAGATCACCTTCATCAGGGGATCGCCGCCGCGACCGAGGCGTTCGAACCACGCGGCTCCCTCGGCGAGCGGGGCAATCGCGCTGGTCACGGCATCGACGTTGATCGCTCCGCCGGCAATCATTTCCAGGCATGCGGGATACTCGCCCGCGGAAGCACAGGAACCGAAGAGGGTCAACTCTCGTGTCACAGCCGCCTGCAGCGGCAGGGGAACCTGCGGCGAGAGGTTTCCAATCAGTCCTATCGAGCCGCCTTTTCGGCAGCAATCCAGCGCCAGTTCGACGGTCGCGGGCAGGCCGACGACTTCGAGCACAAGGTCGGCGCCACGTCCGGCGGTCCATCGGCGGATGGTTTCCGCGACGCCCGTTTCCGCAGGCGACAGCCCTTCGGCGGCCCCCAAGCGGCACGCCAACTCCAGCTTGCGGTCGTCGAGATCCACGGCAAAAATTTTACCACAACCGCAGAGCCGCAATGCCTGCACGACCAACAGCCCGATCATCCCCGTGCCGATGACCACGGCCGTATCGTTCAGTCGCACCGGCATCCGGCCGACGGCGTGTACGGCGACAGACACCGGCTCGACCAGGGCGGCCCGCTCGAACGACAAGTTGTCGGGAAGCCGGTACAGGATGCGTTGCGGCACGGCAACTCGTTCGGCATACGCCCCGTCGCAGCGAAACTCCCGGCACGACACACCCAGCACGCGCCGCCGGTCGCAGAGGTTGATCCGCCCCTGCCGGCAGTAGTGACAATTGCCGCAGGAGACGGTGGAATCGAATGTGACCCGATCTCCTACCGCGTAGCCGCTCACCCGGTCTCCCACCCGAGCGACCACTCCGGCGGCCTCATGGCCCATGATGATCGGAGGAATACGCCGCCCGCTGGAGCCGTCCAGTCCATGAACGTCGCTGCCGCAGATTCCGCAAGCCTTTACCTCAACGAGCACGTCTCCCTCGCCAAGCTGCGGTTCCGGGACATCGAGGTAATCCAACTGGTTGTAACGGGTGAGGACGAGGGCTTTCACGAGAAGGATCTTACCGCATGAGGTATGGGGAATTGCCGTACACCCTTGACATTAGATTCCCGGCCCCGACGCGTCAATGGCGCGCCGCCTGTCGCGGCCGGGGGTCTTTCGACTCGCCCCACAACACTTGCCGTGGCGCCGTGGCTGTGGTACGAAAAGAAAGAAGCAAAGAAAGCGGTGACACGTCACGCGCACTCTAAAGGCCGAATTCACCGATCCCGCAGCAATAAGGCAGACCAGTGTACCGAGATTGTTTCACAACATGGGTGTTTGTCGTCCTCTTGGCCGGTTGTCTTTCTCCGATCTTCGCCGAAGATCGCCCCGCGGTGGCGGTGTGGAGTTTCGATGGCGATCTGGTGGATCGCTCCGGGCGAGGCAACGATGCCTTTGCGGCGTCGGCGGCTTATGCGGCCGGGCAGAGCGGCCAGGGCCTGCGGTGCGGCAAGGAGGCGGTGGTCGTACCCGATAGCCCGGAGCTACGGCCGGCGCCGGGATTGCAGATCGAGTGCTGGGTCAAACTCGATGCCCTCGGCACGAGTTGGCAGCCGCTTCTGATCAAGAATGGGGAATTTCAACTCCGCCTCGATCCGCCCGGCGAAGGCGGACACTTTTCTTTCTTCCTGCACACCGACGGATGGGAGCCGCGGGTTCACTCCGAGGCCGCGGCTATGGTGGGCGTCTGGTATCACCTGGCGGCCGGTTGGGACGGGAAGGAGATCTGGATCGACGTCGATGGCCGGCGCGTCAGCCGGCCGCGGACCGGGAAGCCGGTCGCGTCGCATGAACCGCTGGAACTTGGCCTCTTCGAGGGCGTGCTGGACGAGGTGCGGATTGAGAACCCGGCCGCGAGATTTTCGGGAGTGGCTCAGTGGCGGTTCGACGGCGACCTTCGCGACACTTCCGATCACGGATACCATCTCACGGGAGAACGCATCGACTTCGTGCCCGTGCCTGGCGGACAGGCGCTGAAGTCCGGCAGCGCGAAGGTTCAGGTTCCCAGCCATCCCGACCTGCAACTGGCGCCGGGGCTGCGTATCGACTGCTCCGTCTATTTTGAAAAGGCGCCGACCGAGGGCGGCTACATCGCCATCAAGAACGGGGAATACCAGCTCCGCGTGAATCCGGCGGACGAAGGAGGCTGTTTCGCTTTCTTTGTACACCTCGACGGCTGGGAGCCGCGCGTGAGTTCCAACGAGCGAGTCGTAGCGGGGCGGTGGTATCGGATCACGGCCAGGTGGGATGGGTTTGCGCTGACGCTGGATGTCGATGGCCAGCGCAGCCGTGTCACGCGCTCCGGAATCCCCAAGGCTGCCGATCATGCCCTCGTCGTCGGTGGTTTCGGTGGTCTGATCGACAACCTCAAGATCGAGAACCCCAGGTTGCCGACCCTTCAGGTCCGCGATGTGAGACAGGAGCACGCCATTCTCTGCGCCGGCCGCGCGGAGAAACTGACCACGGCGGTTCGCAACATCGGCATGGACGCCGAGCAGGTTGTCGCCCGTCTCGACCTGCCGCCGGGGACGCGCTGCCTGGGCGAGGCGGTTCATGAATTGGGCGCGATGCCGATGGGCGCCGAAAAGGTGATCGAGTGGTCCGTCGAGGCCGATGCGCCGATGCTCGGCGCCGCGGCGATCCGGGTGACCGCGGCCGGCAGTCCGCCCCTGGCAGCCCGCCATCCGCTGGTGTTCTTCGCGGGCGAAGACGGCCTACCGATTACCGCCCTGGCAAGTTCGGGGAAAACCGGCGCCGGTAAGGACGGCGCCGCGACGTACTACATCGACAGTGCGGCAGGCAGCAATGCCAACACCGGCACATCGCCCGCTGCGCCCTGGAAAGATTTTACGAACATCAACGGCCGCACCCTCGGCCCCGGCGAAAGGCTTCTCATCCGACGCGGGAGCGTACTGAACCAGGAACTCACTGTCTCCGCCCGCGGCGATGCGAACCATTGGGCGGAAATCGGGACGTATGGCAGCGGTCCGCGCCCGATCATCCGCCGGAATTGGGATATCGGCGACCGCTGCGTCCTGGTCCGCAACCCCGACTTCCTCCACATCCGCGGCCTGGTCGTCTGTCACGCCGCCAAGGGTTTGATTGTCGCCTATACGGAGGCCGGGCATGAGGGCCTGGTGATTGAAGACTGTATTGCGCACCACATCGAGGGCCTCTATCGGCCGAACAGTCACGGGATTCCCGAATGGCTCAACCGCCAGGGGCCCGCCGGCGACGGAATCCACCACTCCGCCGGAATCGCCATCGCCGGCGCCATGGCCAGGAACCTGGTGCTGAGAGACTGTGAGACCTTTCAGGACTCCTCGGGATATTACGTTAAAGGGGACGACGCGATCATCGATCGCGTTTACTGCCACGACAATTTTGTCCACAACACCTCGCCCCATCCGTTCGTGGTCGGCGTCCGCCGCGCGGTTCTTCAGAACTGCATCTTCGACGCCTCCGGTTGGCACGCCAGCGCCGGCACGATGGGCATCATGCTCGGAGATCCTCAAGGCCTGATCATCCGCAACTGCGTCTTCCGGAACCAGCCGGATTCAGGCAGTCATGACGAGGGCGGCATCGACTTTGAAAACAGCGGAAATGGCTGCCTGATCGATCACTGCACCTTCGAGAACAACGCCGGCGCCGCCATCGAGGTTCTCGGGCTGCGGTCGCCCCAGACAACGAACATCGAGATCCGCAATTCGCGATTCATCAAGAACAACACGGCCGGCAAACTGGGGCCGTCCGAGATTTTCATCTGGGGCCGCACTCCCGATCCCACCGTCTGCTCGAGCACGGGGACGATCCGCAACAACGGCTATGTCACCCTCCCCGGCGTCGAGTTCTTCATCAACGAAGCCCCCAAGCTCACGTCGTGGACGCTGAGCGACAATACCGAGTATGCCAGCGTCGCGGAGATCGACGGCGCCATGCCCTTCAACCGACCTCCGCTCGCCGATGCGGGGCAAGATATCCGCACTGATCGCGGGAAAGTGACGTTAGCCGGAAAGGTCAGCGACGACGGCAAGCCCGCCGGCAAATCGCTCTCGATCGCCTGGGAAGTCCTCGAAGGGCCCGGTAGTGTCGCGCTGGACGATGCCAGCGCCCCGGGCGGCGCGGCCACCTTTGAGACGCCGGGCGACTACCTCCTGCGGCTCGTGGCCGACGACGGCGAGTTCTGGCTCAGCGACATGGTTGCGGTACACATTCTCCCCGCGGATACGTCGGTCGCCGCGGCATGGGAATTCAACACAAACCTCGACAAGGAAGGATGGACCGAGGTACACCCGGGCACGCAAGTGCGGCAATGGCCGCACCCGACCTGGTCGACCACTTCCCATCCGGTAAAATACGTTGCCGGCGGATACTACATCCTGGCGATCGAGGACAGCCCGGACGCTCACCTGCTCTCCCCGGACCGTCTTGGCATCGACCTGACCGGCCGAGAGAAAGTCGTCATCCGATTCCAGAACCATACGCCGGCGACCGGAATGCGTCTGAGGTTTACGACCGAAGCCGACACCACTTGGAACGACGCCAAGAGCCTCCCCTTTACGGTCGTTGCCGAGGATAACGATTGCCGAACCTACGCGTTGGACATGTCCGCCGTGCCGGAGTGGAAGGGCCGTTTGCGTCAACTGCGGGTGGACCTGGCCACGGGAGAACCCCTTACCGGCACATGCCGGTTCGACTACGTCTGGATCACATCAAAGAATTCCAACTAAGAGGTTGTTCCATCATGCGAAGCACCAGTGGAAACCGTGGGGCAGGTTTGCAACCTGCCTCGTATCGGCGCGCAATGCTGGCAGGTTGCAAACCTGCCCCACGACGTACTCCTGCCATCTTGGCGAGCGTCGTTTCGGCAATGGCCGTCTTTGTGTTGCTACCGACCGCCTCCGCCACGGCGGGTCAACTGCGGGCCGGCGCCGCGACCGTCGAGGTCACCAACACGGAAGCGGCGGTGTTGAACGATCCGCTCTTCGTCAAGGCACTGGTGTTGCAGGACGACGCAACCACGGCGGTGATCATCACCGTCGACGCGGTGGCGATCGGCGAAATCGGTCCGATCCGGGACGACTATCTCGTCACGGTCCGCGGGCAGCTTCAAAAAGAATTGAAAATCGAGCCCGCGAGCATTCTAGTCAACGCCAGCCACTGTCATGGGTCGGTCTGCGCGGATGTGGCCCAGCGGACGGTGCGCGCCGTCAAGGAGGCGTGGCAGAAGCTGACGCCGGTCGATGTCGGCGTGGGCGTCGGCCACGAAGACCGGATCATGGAAAACCGCCGGCTTCGACTCACAAACGGCAAGGAAGCCGACGTTCGCCACGCCTACTCGCTGCCGCCCAGTGAAGAGATCGCCGCGGTCGGGCCGGTCGATCCCGAGATCGGCATCCTTCGCCTGGACCGCAAAGACGGCGGCACGCTGGCCGTCGTCTACAACTTCGCCTGCCATCCGATCCAGGGCGTTCCCAACGGCGGGAATACGGCCGACATGACCGGTTTCGCATCGCGGGTGATCGAGGATAATCTCGACGACGGCGCCGTCGCCCTCTTCTTGCAGGGATGCGCGGGCGACATCAACCCGGTCGTCTACAAGGACGTCGACAATCCTCGCGACGCCGAACCGCTGGGAAACATGCTCGGACTGAGCACTCTCAAGGCGTTGCGAACGATCGACGCCAAAGAGGACGGCCGGTTCCAACTCATCCACGAAACGATGGACTTGCCCCGAGCCGATCTTGCCCAGCGGATCGAGTCGCTGGAAGCCGAGCAGGCCAGGCTCGTTCAATCGCTGCAAGGGACGAGCCTCAACCTGGAAACCTTCATTCCGCTCTTCGTGAAGTACCACCTCTTTCCGGACTTTCCTTCCTACTATTCCCATCGCTACCTGCACGAGCAGATGCGGGGAAGGGCCGACTTGGCCAGGCTTGATGCCGAAAACAGGAAAAACATGGAAGCCTACCTGCGGAATATCCATGTGATGGAGGAATTGACCCGAGTGAAGGCGAACCTGGCTCTATTGAAGATGCACCAGGCCGACAACGTCGCTGCGGGAAAACCGACGATCGAAGTCGAGTTGTCGGGTCTGCGGATCGGGGATTTCACGCTGCTGACGTTCCCCGGGGAGTTGACCGTCCAGATCGGGCTGAACATCAAGGAGAAGTCGCCGCACGCGTTGACCTTCGTGGCCGGCTACACCAACGGCTACATCTACTACGCGCCGACGGCGGAACAACTCCAGAATGTCGGCGGGGCCCAGGAAGACAGCGACTGCCTCTTGGCGCCCCAATGGCAGGAATTGTTTGAGGCAAAAGCGGCAGAGATTCTCAAGAGGCTCTGAACCGATCCATCGCCCGTTTCACAGACTGCCCAGCGGAACCCAACGAACTCAGGCGGCCACGCACTTTGTTTTCAACGGCACCAAGAAACCTATGGTTGCGGCCGAAGGTTGGGCCATGGTTAACCGATCTTTCCAGGGGTAGAACGGCCCACCCAGGCGTTTTCGAGCAGGCTCGACGGAAACTGCCCTATACGCGTCGGGCAGTTTTCTCTACCATCCCGCGTTTTCTTTCGATTGGCCTGGTCTCGTCGAATCGCGCGGAGAGGGGTCATGAGCACGAGTACGACACATACGAAGCGGAGGGACTGGCTTCGCGGAATCGATCTCTACTCTCGCCTTATTCGTCCCATCGCGGATTTGACGCGATTGCAACAGTCGCTCCTCTTCGCCGAACTTTCGCAGATTGCCTACATGCCGCCAGAACCGGCCTTGAGATGCGTGCGGACGATTGGCTTTGAGGAGTCGCTCTATTTGGATCGGGATGGGGCTCAGGCCTACTGCTTTCGAAACGACAACGACTGCGTGATGGTCTGTCGCGGCACGGAACCGAGCGAATGGAATGACGTGAAGGCCGACGTCAACGCCGTGGCCGTGCTGGCTGAGACGATCGGACGCGTTCACAGCGGTTTCAAACGCGAAGTGGACGATCTGTGGCCGACGCTGGAGCGGGTTCTGGCGAATAACCGGCAGCCTCTTTGGTTTGCCGGGCATTCCCTGGGCGGAGCCATGGCGACGATCTGCGCCGGACGTTCGAAGGTTTCCTGGCTTGGTTTGAATCCAGAAGCGCTATTCACGTACGGTAGCCCGCGAGTCGGCGATCGCGCCTACTTGGACCACTGCCGCCTGGTCCATTTTCGTTGGGTACACAACAACGACATCGTCACCCGCCTGCCGCCCGCCTGGTTCGGCTATCGCCACGGCGGGCGAGAGCTATATATTGACTGCGAAGGGCGCGTGCTTCGCGTCGAGGGCTGGCGACGGGCGGCCGATCGGCTGCGAGGTTTTCTGCTCGGCTTGCGGCGATTGAAAATCGATCATTTCTCGGATCATTCGATCGAGCGTTATATCGATCACATTCACGCGGCCGTTCAGCGGCAGCGCCAGGCGATAGCGCCCATCGTGCCGCGTCGCAGGCGGATCGGCGGGTCCGTCGCCCGGCCCGCGGCCTGAATCCGAGGACGAGGCTCGTTTAGACCTCGACCCACTGTCCGGGAACCGGCGCCGGGTAGCGCCCGTCGGCATCGGGCATGACCGGCGGAGGACTGTCTTCGGTCATCGTGTCGATGTTCGGACAAAGCTCGAAGTTCGACTTCAGCATCTCGTCCCAGGTGATGACCCGGCCCATGTGCATGGCGGCGCGGCCCATCAGTCCGGTCAGATTCGAATAGGCGGCCCGCTGAGCCTCGTTCTGCGGCAGATCCTGGCGGATGGAATTCAGCAGCACGTTCCACTCGGCCTGCCAGCAGGTGTAGTTCTCCTTGGGCGCGCGCCAAACGATATCGTCGCGTTTCCTGCGCGCCTCTTCAGAATAATCGTATTGCCCGGTCGCGGGATTGTACTTCGCCGTGACCTTGACGGGAGCGCAACGCTGATCCGTGTAGATATGGCACGAGCCGGAATGAACCGTCCCGGAGAACTGAGCGGCCCGCTTCGTGCCATGCACGAAGGTGGCGAATTCCGTGTAGCAGTTGGGAATGTAGCGGACCACGTCGTAGGCCTTGGCGCCGTCGGCGAAGG